>NZ_JAMBDT010000158.1:0-8187 GCF_025143765.1 Gordonia sp. p3-SID1431 | reverse complement strand
GCCCTGCTGCCAGCGGGCGAACACTCAGGTTCCGCCTGTGCCCGGTGGCGTGGAAAGCGATCAGGGACGCGGTCATCGACACAGCAAGAGCGTCGTCAGACGACCCGTGAGACGGACCGCCGCGACGACGCGCAGACCACACAACACCGGTCCGACGAGGACCGGGACACAGAGCAGACCCTCGCGTGGCCGCGTCAGCCCGACGCGCCCGGGGGTTCGAGGAGACTGAGTGACCGACAACGGGTCGCCGGCTGACGCGAACGCAGCGTCGGAATCGGCGGAAGAATTTCCCAGCAAACTTCGTGTGCACGCCCTGGCCCGCTTCCTGGGCCTCACGAGTCGACAGGTTCTGGCTCACCTGGCGAATCTCGGCGTGCAGACCCGCAGCCCGCAATCCAGCGTCGATCGTGACCTGGCGAAAGCCGTGGCCGAACGGGTGCGCTCCGGCGTCGACGAGACCGGCGAGACGCCGCCGCAGGCCGCCCCGGCCGGCGACGCGGCTCTGCCTGACGCCGCTGCCGACACGACGCCGGCCGAGGCCCCTGCCGACACCCCGCCGACGGACGCGGCACAGGCCGAGGCGGCATCGGTCGAAGCCGCACCAACCGAGGCGGTGTCCGCCGAAGCGGCGCCCGCCGACGACGCACCGACGGCCGAAGTCGCATCGACCGAGGATGCTGCACAGACCACCGCCGACGACTCGCCCGCGGCACCGACCGCAGCCCCGACGTTGTTCTCGGCCGCCCAGTACGACGCACCGGTGGCGACCCCGGCCGCGGAGACCGACGCCTCGACCGGCGCGCAGCCGCTGTTCCTGCAGCCTCAGGCCCCGGCCGACAAGCCCCGCGCCGCCCGCTCGGGTCGTGCGAAGACCCGCGCTGAGACGGGCGCGAAGGACGAGTCGGCGGACACCCCGGCAGACGAGTCCGTCGCTGCCGAGACCTCGACCTCGACATCAGCGGACGCGCCCGCCCGCTCGGACAGGTCGAGAGCCGATGATTCGACTGCGGCCGACCGGGACGCCGACGTCTCGACCCCGGACGAATCCGGCGCCGACGACGCCGATGATTCCAACGCCGATGATTCCAACGCTGATGATTCCGGGTCGGGCCGGAGTCGCCGGCGTCGACGCGGACGTCGTGGACGCGGGCGCGGTAGGGGAGACCAGGGGGGCGACTCTGATTCGGACACGGATGAGTCCGACGCCGAGGCGTCCGATGCCGACGAGTCGACCGGTGACGGGGCAACCGATGCCGACACGGACTCGGAGGACACCACGTCCGACGAGTCGGCCGAGGACTCGCGCTCGGAGGAGGGCCGTCCGTCGGGCAAACGCACCCGCCGCCGCAGCCGTCGTTCGGGTGCGGACAAGGCGGAGGACTCCGAGGCGTCCGGCGCCACGGGCGACCGCGCCGACGAGTCCGGTGACGATGCCGACTCCGCCGACGCCGAAGACGCATCCGATGACGACGACTCCGGTGACTCCTCGTCGACTCGCCGCCGCCGTCGCCGTCGCCGTCGCAAAGGTGGCGGCGAACCCGATGAGGCGTCTCCCGACGATCCGCCGAACACGGTGGTGCACGAGCGCGAGCCGCGCAGCAAGCGCGCCCGCGACGAGGTGCAGGGCATCTCGGGGTCGACCCGACTCGAAGCCAAGCGTCAGCGCCGGCGCGACGGGCGCGATGCCGGCCGGCGTCGTCCGCCGATCCTGACCGAGTCGGAGTTCCTGGCACGCCGTGAGGCGGTCGACCGCGTCATGGTCGTCCGAGAGCGCAGCGCGAACAGCCGCATCTCCGGCAACGACGGGCACGAGCACGCCGCGGTCGAGGACTACACGCAGGTCGCGGTCCTCGAGGACGGTGTCCTCGTCGAGCATTTCGTGACGACCGCGACGTCGTCGTCGATGGTCGGCAACATCTACCTCGGACGCGTCCAGAACGTCCTTCCGGGTATGGAAGCCGCATTCGTCGACATCGGTCGCGGACGCAACGGCGTGCTCTACGCCGGTGAGGTCAACTGGGACGCTGCCGGACTCGACGGCGGTTCGCGCAAGATCGAGCAGGCGCTCAAGCCCGGCGACAACGTGCTCGTCCAGGTCAGCAAGGACCCGGTGGGTCACAAGGGCGCCCGTCTGACCACGCAGATCTCCCTCGCCGGCCGCTACCTGGTGTACGTGCCCGGCGGTTCGTCGACCGGGATCAGCCGCAAGCTGCCCGACGTCGAGCGCAAACGTCTCAAGCAGATCCTGGCGAAGCTCGTCCCCGACGAGGCCGGGGTCATCATCCGCACCGCGTCGGAGGGAGTCAGCGCCGAGGAACTCGGTGCCGACATCGCCCGCCTCGAGTCGCAGTGGAAGTCCATCGACGAGGCGGTGGCCCAGGCCAAGAAGGGCGGGTCGTCGAGCCCGAAGCCGCTGTACGAGGAGCCCGACCTCCTGGTGCGCGTCGTCCGTGACCTGTTCAACGAGGACTTCAAGAAGCTCGTCGTCGAAGGTGACAAGGCCTGGAACCTGGTCGAGGGTTACGTCAGCTCGGTGGCCTCGGATCTCATGGAGCGGGTCGAGAAATTCGACAAGCCGCACGCCGACGCGCCGGATTCGTTCGTCGTGCACCGCATCGACGAGCAGCTCGCGAAGGCGCTCGACCGCAAGGTGTGGCTGCCCTCCGGCGGCACGCTGATCATCGAGCACACCGAGGCGATGACCGTCGTCGACGTCAACACCGGCAAGTTCACCGGCTCGGGGGGCAACCTCGAGGAGACGGTGACGCGCAACAACCTCGAAGCCGCCGAGGAGATCGTGCGGCAGATGCGGTTGCGCGACATCGGCGGGATGATCATCGTCGACTTCATCGACATGGTCCTCGAGTCGAACCGGGATCTGGTGCTCCGCAGGCTCACCGAGGCGCTCGCTCGTGATCGCACCCGTCACCAGGTGTCCGAGGTGACCTCGCTGGGCCTCGTCCAGATGACACGTAAACGTCTGGGAACCGGTCTGCTGGAAGCGTTCTCGACCACCTGCACCGCCTGCAGCGGTCGAGGCATCATCGTGCACGCGAATCCCGTCGAGGTGAAGACCGACGACTCTTCGCGTGGCGACGGTGCCGGTTCGAAGCGGTCCCGTCGAGGCAAGAAGAAGGCCGACGCGCAACCGGAGGCAGTCGCCCCGGCCGTCGCGCCCGCTCACAAGCCGGCCGAACACCCGATGTTCCGGGCGATGGCGGCGCACGCGCACGACGACGAACACGACCAGGAGTCCGGCGCGACCACCGACGGTGACACCACGAGTCGGGCCGAGGACGCGCCGAAGCCCGTCGTCGAGGCGTCGTCGCCGCAGCAGACGGCCGACAGCCGGGTGGACACCGCTGTTGCCGAGCCGACCGAGACCCTGCCGTATCCGGTGGCGACGGAACCGGCTGAGATGGATTCGGCTGGGACGGAATCGGCTGAGTCCGAACCTGCGGCGGTCGAGACGGAGCCAGAGCCGGCCGGCTCGGCCACCGACGGACAGGCTCCGGCGGCCGCACGGCGTCGTCGACGGGTCGTCCGGCGTCCGGCGCAGACGACCACACCGCCGGACACCGTGGTGATGACCGCGGCGGATGTCGCTGCGGAGACGCCGGTGACGACCTCGGGTCCGGTCTCCACCGGGAACTCGGAGGCGGCGGTCGCGGTACGGCGCCGGCCGCGCAAGCGCAGCGCGGGCCGTCCCGCGGGACCGCCACCGGCCGACGACTGATCCGGGTGACCGGGCCGCGTCGGACCCGGGTCGGGCTAGTTTGACCCGACCGCCGACGTTCCCGTAACCTTGGAAAGTCGCCTCCCGCGGAGGGTCTGCGCTGTTCTGCCCGCTTCGGCACAGCAACGGTGCGTAGTCCGTCGGCAGGCCCTCTGGTGCGAACCGCAGCTTCCCCGGCCACATGCCCGGGTGCCCTGCGGCCCGCCCCGGCACGCACAACACAAACGCCCCAGGAGCGCTCGCGCCCCCAGGGTCCGAGTAGACGAGTAAGAGGAATACTTCGATGGCAACGTACGCGATCGTCAAGACCGGCGGTAAGCAGTACAAGGTCGCTGAAGGCGACACTGTGAAGGTCGAGAAGATCGACGGAGAGATCGGCAGCACGGTGAGCCTGCCGGTCGCGTTGGTCGTCGACGGGTCGAACCTGACCACCGATGCCGACAAGCTGGCCAAGATCTCGGTCACCGGCGAGGTCGTCGACCACGTCAAGGGCCCCAAGATCCGCATCCACAAGTTCAAGAACAAGACCGGCTACCACAAGCGCCAGGGTCACCGTCAGAAGCTGACGGTCCTCAAGGTCACCGGCATCAAGTAGTTCGACCCGCTTCGAGAAGACCTCAGGAGGACTGACACATGGCACACAAGAAGGGCGCGTCCAGCTCGCGCAACGGTCGCGATTCCAACGCCCAGCGACTCGGCGTGAAGCGCTTCGGCGGCCAGCAGGTGAGCGCAGGTGAGATCCTGGTCCGCCAGCGCGGCACCAAGTTCCATCCCGGCGTCAACGTCGGTCGCGGTGGCGACGACACCCTGTTCGCGCTCGCCGCGGGCGCGGTGGAGTTCGGCTCCAAGCGTGGCCGCAAGACGGTCAACATCGTCCCGGAAACCGCTTCGGTCTGACCTGAGCAACCGGCACGACAAGCTCTTACACAGGGCGGGCAGGGTCATCGCGTACCCCGCCCGCCCTGTTCTTTTTTGACGGAAGAAGGATTTCGATGTCTCGGTTCGTCGACCGCGTGACCATCCACGTCGCCGCGGGGAACGGCGGCCACGGCTGCGCGTCGGTCCATCGCGAGAAGTTCAAGCCTCTCGGCGGACCCGACGGCGGAAACGGCGGCAACGGCGGGTCCGTGCGGCTCGTCGTCGACCCCCAGGTGCACACGCTCCTCGACTTCCACTTCCACCCGCACGCGAAGGCCTCCAACGGCAAGCCCGGGGCCGGAGACAACCGCGACGGCGCCACCGGCGGCGACCTCGTCCTCAAGGTTCCCGACGGCACGGTCGTCCTCGACGAGCGCGGCACGATCCTCGCCGATCTGGTCGGCGAGGGGACGGTCTTCGAGGCCGCGCAGGGGGGCCGCGGCGGGCTGGGGAACGCGGCGCTCGCGTCGAAGGCGCGCAAGGCCCCCGGCTTCGCCCTGCTGGGCGAAGAGGGGCAGCAGCGTTCGCTGGTCCTGGAACTCAAGTCGGTCGCCGACGTCGGGCTCGTCGGTTTCCCGTCGGCCGGCAAGTCGTCGCTGGTGTCGGTGCTCTCGGCCGCCAAGCCGAAGATCGCGGACTACCCGTTCACCACGCTGGTCCCGAACCTCGGGGTCGTGCAGACCGCGGGCGACGTGTTCACCATCGCCGACGTCCCCGGTTTGATCCCGGGCGCCTCGACCGGCCGCGGGCTCGGCCTCGAGTTCCTCCGCCACCTCGAGCGCTGCGCGGTGCTCGCGCATGTCGTCGACTGCGCCACACTGGAACCCGGGCGCGACCCGATCTCCGACATCGATGCGCTCGAAGCCGAGCTGGCCGCGTACGTCCCGGCACTCGACGACGACCACGGACTCGGCGACCTCGCCTCCCGCCCCCGCGTGGTGATCCTCAACAAGCTGGACGTACCCGACGCCGCCGAGCTCGCCGACCTCGTCGAACCCGAACTGGCCGAACGTGGTTGGCCGGTGTTCCGGATCTCGGCGGTCGCCCACGAAGGTCTGCGCGAGCTCACCTTCGCACTGGCGCGGATGGTGCGCGAATACCGAGATGCCCAGCCCGCCAAGGTCGCCCGGCGCGCGATCATCCGCCCCAAGGCCGTCGACGACACCGGCTTCACGATCGAGACCGACCCGGACAACGAGGGCGGCTTCATCGTCCGGGGTTCGCGCCCGGAGCGGTGGATCGCGCAGACGCAGTTCGACAACGACGAGGCCGTCGGCTACCTCGCCGATCGGCTCAACCGGCTCGGCGTCGAAGACGAACTGGTGAAGCGGGGTGCACAACCGGGTGCGCCCGTCACCATCGGTGCGGTCACGTTCGACTGGGAACCGTCCACGCCGATGGGCGACGACGTCCCAGTCACCGGGCGCGGCACCGACATCCGGCTCGATCGTTCCGATCGCGTCGGCGCCGCCGAACGCAAACAGGCGCGTCGCCTGCGGCGCGGGCTGCCGGACGAGGACGGCGGGGAGCGGGACCTCCCGTGAGCACCGGTTCCGCCGACCGCGTTCACGAGGGGTCGGTACGCGACCGGATCGCGCACGCGCGCAGCGTGGTCGTGAAGATCGGCTCGTCGGCACTCACCGACCTCACCGAGGGACTCGACCGCAACCGCCTCGACGCACTGGCCGACGCGCTCGAGGCCCGGATGCGGGCCGGCTCGGATGTCATCGTCGTGTCCTCGGGGGCCATCGGGGCCGGGATCGCCCCGCTCGGACTCAAGAAACGGCCCACGGATCTCGCCACCAAGCAGGCGGCGGCAAGCGTCGGGCAGCTGGCCCTCGCGCATGCGTGGGGTACGTCGTTCGCGCGCTACGGCCGCACGGTGGGTCAGGTCCTGCTCACCGCCGACGACATCTCCAACCGTAGTCACCACGCGAATGCCCAACGGACACTTGACCGTCTGCGTTCACTCGGCGCCGTGGCGGTGGTGAACGAGAACGACACCGTGGCCACCAACGAGATCCGTTTCGGGGACAACGACCGGCTGGCCGCGCTCGTCGCCCACCTGTCGGGTGCCGATGCGCTCATCCTGCTCTCCGACGTCGACGGCCTCTACGACGGTGATCCGCGCCGGGTCGACGTCGACGGCCGTCGCGCCCGGTTGATACCCGAGGTCAACGGCCCCGAGGATCTCGACGGGGTGATCGCCGGCTCCGGCGGCGCGCTGGGTACGGGTGGCATGGCCTCCAAGCTGGCCGCGGCCCGCTTGTCGGCGGATGCCGGCGTGCCCGTATTGCTGGCGGCCGCCTCGTCGGCGGCGCAGGCGCTGGCCGACGCCTCGGTGGGCACGGTGTTCGCCGCCCGGCCCGAGCGGCTGTCCGCGCGTCGGTTCTGGGTGCGTCACGCCGCCGACGCGCGGGGTCGGATCGTGCTCGACGACGGCGCCGTGGACGCGGTGTCGCGCAGGCGGCGTTCACTGCTCGCCGCGGGGATCGTCGGGGTCACCGGCAGGTTCTACGAGGGCGACGTCGTCGAACTCGTCGACCAGTACGACACGGTGCGGGCCAGGGGAGTCGCGGCCTACGGCGTCGACGACATCGCGTCGATGGTCGGCCGCTCCACCGGCGACCTCCCACCTGAACTACAGCGTCCGGTGGTGCACGCCGACGATCTGGTGGTCGTGGGCCGCTGACCAGAGGTCAGAACGTCGCCAGCGCCGGGAGCACGAAACCGGCCTCGTGATCGATCTTCAAGGTCGCGATCTCGTCGGCACGGGTGACCCCGCGGTTCACGATGATCAGCGGCTTGCCGGCGCGGTGCGCGCGCCGCGCGAATCGCAGGCCGGACATGACGGTGAGCGACGACCCGACGACAAGCAGGGCGTCGGCCTCGTCGACCACCGAATACGCCTCGTCCACAACGTCTTTCGTGACCGTCTCGCCGAAGTAGACGATGTCGGGCTTCAGGATGCCGCCGCAGTTCGGGCAGTCGATCATCATGAAGTCGGACGTGTCGGACAGGGTGGCGTCGGCGTCCGGCGCGACTTCGATGGCACCGCGGCCGCTGACCCGACGCGCGAACTCGGTGTTGATCTCTTCGAGTTGTCCGGCGAGCCGGTGACGGGAGATACGCCAGTCGCAGTTCACACAGCGGACACGGCCGTAGCATCCGTGGAGTTCGATGACCCCGCGGGTGCCGGCCTTGGTGTGCAGCATGTCGACGTTCTGGGTGAGCACCCGCGACATCCACCCGCGCTGCTGGAGTTCGGTGAGCGCCAGATGGGCTCTGTTGGGGACCGCGGCGTCCATGTGCCGCCAGCCGAGGTGGTTGCGTGCCCAGTAGTGGCGTCGGAAGTCCGGCGACGAGAGGAACATCTCGAGGGTCATGGGCGTCCGCGGCGGCGAGCCGGGACTCCGGTAGTCGGGGATGCCGGAGTCGGTGGAGATGCCGGCGCCGGTCAGAACCGCGAAACGGCGTCCGGCGAGGATGTCGGCGGCCAGTGCGATCCGGTCCGCGACGTCATCGTCGAGGGG
>NZ_JAMBDT010000157.1:0-8361 GCF_025143765.1 Gordonia sp. p3-SID1431 | reverse complement strand
GAACCCCTTGGCCCGGATTCGCTGACCTGGCAGATCTGGGGGACCTGGACGGGGATGTTCCAAGGTCTGTGGGCCGGGTCGATCCAGAACATGCATCCCAAGCTGGGTGCGGCGGTGTGGGACCACTCGGACTTCTTCGGCGAACGGTGGCAGCGCCTGATGCGCTCCCTGTACCCGATCAGCGGCGTCGTCTTCGACTCCGTCATCCCGGGTGCCCGGACGGGGGAAGAGGTGCGCGACTACCACCTCACCGTCAAGGGCACCATGGAGGACGGGTCCCGCTATCACGCATTGGATCCCGACGTCTTCTACTGGGCCCACGCCACGTTCTGGTACGGCAACGTCCGACTGTGCGAACGCTTCGGCCCCTTCCTCACCGAGGACCAGAAGCGGCAGCTCTTCGAGGAGTCCAAAGCCTGGTACGCCCAGTACGGCGTCTCCATGCGTCCCGTCCCGGAGACCTACGAGGACTTCCTGGAGTATTGGGACCACATGTGCCGCAACGTGCTTCGTGATCACGTATCGGTCCGCACGGTCCTCGACATCACCCAGCTGCCGCCCCCGCCGTTCCTGAGCTTCGTCCCGACGTGGCTGTGGGACCGGTACCTGGTGCCGCAGAACCAGAAACTGTTCATGTGGCTGACCACCGGGTTCTACGACGAGCCGATCCGCGAGATCCTCGGGCTCGAGTGGACCGACAAGGACGAACGTCGATTCCGTCTGGTGGGTAAGGGCATCAACTTCGTGATGCACAAGCTCCTACCCAAGCGGGCACTGCGCCACCCCCGACCGCGCGATGCGTGGGATCGCGTGCACGGCAAGGTCCCTGTGGATGCACCGATCGTGCACACGCCGACGCGCAATCTCCCGCCGCAGAGCGAGCGCGGCAACCCGATGCACTATTGCCCGGTGACCGCGGCACGGCGGGCGTCGTACCCGGGTGTGCTCACCGCGGACTGACATACGCCCGAACGACTACTGCTGGCCCTGGCTTCGTCGCATCGCCTGCCGGACACGTCCGGCCTCCCGAGGGGCGTGGGGGTTCGGACGGCCCGCTCGGGAGCCGGCGAGCTTCGCACCGATGTGTTCACCCACGGTGATCGGCGAATAGCGGCTGCCGGCTCCCACGCACGACGGCAGCGTCGTGATCATGGCGTCGAGGTTGCCGTCGTGGAAGTAGGCCGCCGATCGACGCCGCTCCACCGTTCCGTCGACGACGGGCGGCTTCACCCGGTGCAGGGTGGACATCCACCGCTCGTTGGTCCAGCGCGCCATCAGATCACCCAGGTTGATCAGCAACGCGCCGTCGGCGGGACTCACGTCGTGCCAGTCACCGTGCTGGTCGAGAACTTGCAGACCCTTGACCTGGTCGGCCCACAACACGGTCACGATGCCGTAGTCGGTGTGCTCCCCCATGCCGGTGAGGTCGCCGTCCAGCTCGATCTCACCGGGCGGCAGCGCATAGTTGTTCATCCGGAGCACGTCGAGCGAATGGTCGGTGAATCCCTCGAAGAAGTCGGCGGGTAGGTCGAGGGCATCGGCGAAGATCCTGGTGAGCGTGTGAGCGACGCGTCGTGCCTCGTTGAAGTACGCCGACACCGCCGCCTGGAAATGCTCGACGGCCGGCCACGTGTTCGTCGCGTAGTGGTCGGCGGGTAGATCGAGTTCCGGGTACTGCGTCGCCTCCACGCCGACGTTGAAGGCCTCGAAGAAGTCGTTCATGCGTGCCGCGGACTCGACCCCCAGCGACAACGACAGGGATTCCGACTTCGGGGGCGCGTATCCCCGATTGATCTCCGGCGGCGTGCGGTAGGTCTTCTTCAGCTCCAGTGGCAGCGCGAAGAAGACGTCCATGGCGGCGGTGAACTCGTCGATGACGGCGGCGGGGATCTCGTGCCCGACGACCTGGATGAAGCCGACCGAACTCGCCGCGTCGTCGAACCTGGCCGCCACCACGGCCCGATCGGCCGGGTCACCGTTCCGCGTGTACGGCGAGATGTCGATGAGCGGTACGTCGAATCCGGTGGCGGCGGCGGTCATGGCGTCCATGGTGGCACCGATCGCGAGACCGCGCTGGTCGGCGGAACCCGATCTCAGGTGCGCTGACCGGCGCGGTAGTGCACGAAGGCGGGGATCAGCAACGCCGCGATGATCGTCGCGACGACGACCGCGATACCGCCGAACGCTGTCGCGGCGGCGACCCCGATCGAGGCGGCTGCGGCGCCATGGGCGACGTCGGCGATCCGCGGGCCGCCGGCCACCACCACGATGAACACACCCTGGAGTCGGCCGCGGACCTCGTCGGTCGCGGCGGTGAGCAGGATCGACTGCCGGAACGCCGCCGACGCCATGTCGGCCGCGCCGCCGATCATCAGCAACACCACCGCGACGATGAGCATCGGCATGGCCGTGCCGTCGGCGAACGACACCGCTATCCCGGTCCCGGTGATCGCGAGACCCCAGATGATGATGCACACGATGACGGCGAGACCCTGTCGCTGCACGCGCGCGACCCACCCCGAGAAGATCCCGCCGACGACGGCACCCGCGGCGATCGCCGTGAACAGCAGGGCGAAGGCGATCCCGCCGCCCTCGGGACCGCCGAAGTTCTCGTGGGCCATCTGCGGGAACAGTGCCCGCGGCATGCCGAAGATCATGGCGATGAGGTCGACGAGGAAGGACGCCAGGAGGATCTTGTGCCCGGCCAGGTACCGAAGGCCGTCGATGACCGAACGCAGTCCCGCGACCTTGGGCGCGGCGTCACTCTCCGGCCGCAGCGACGGCAGCATCGCGACGGCGATGAGCGTCGGCAGCAGGAAGATCGTGTCCACGAAATACAACAGCGAATAGCCGAGGACGGGGATCAGGGCGCCGCCGACGAGTGGCCCGGCGATGGCGCCCGCCTGCATGACCGTCATGTTCAGCGACAGCGCGGCGGGCAGGTCCTTGGCGTCGAGCAGCCGCGGTAGCACCGCCGTCCGCGTCGGCTGGTTCACGGCGAAGAACGCCTGCTGAACGGCGAAGAGCACCAACACGATCCACACGTTCTGCCCACCCGCCGCGGCCTGCGCCCAGAACAGGGCGCTGCAGACGATGAGGCCGACGGTCGTGATGATGAGCAGGGTCCGGCGGTCGACGACGTCGGCCAGCGCCCCACCCCAGAGCCCGAACACGACGAGCGGCACCAGGCCGAAGACACCGGTCAGTCCGACGTAGGCAGAGCTACCGGTGACCTCGTAGATCTGGGCCGGCACCGCGACCACACTCAACTGCGCGCCGATGACGGTGACGATGTTCGCCAGCCACAGTCGCCGGAAGTACTGGTTGCGCAGCGGCGCGGTGTCGGCGAGGAGGCGGGGCATTTCCATGATGCTAGGACCGCCCGCCGACGTCCGGCCACGCAGGCACTCCACAAGGCCGCCTGTGGACAGTGCCGTCGCGTGGTCGCTGCCCTCCGCTATGGTCATTCCGCCCGAGGCGCACCTTGCACCTTGGTCGGGGCTCGGAGAAGGGGATGCACATGGGTGTTCGACGCTGGATGACGGTGGTGACGGTCGCGGTGGCCGTCGTACTCGGCCTCGCGGTTCCGGGGACGGCACAGGCCGGTCCGCGGTATCCGACGGCCGGCGATCGCATCACGGTGCAGGTCGCGTCGGATCAGCAGAGCGCGTACGGCTTCTGGTGGGTCGACGGTCACAACCGGATGTCACCTCGCGGGGGCCGCGTGGGTATGAACCTGCGCGACTACGATCCGAAGACCCGGTTGTGGTCGACCACAACCACTTTCACTTCACACAAGCAGCGACAGCAGACAGCCGCGAACATCACGTCGTGGGGCGGTTACGCTCGCTGCACGATCTGGGTGAACGGCGTACGCGTCGCGCACCATGTGTACCGGGCACCGATCTTCGCCCAGGCGCAGTGCGGTATCGCCAGACTCGACCCGAACCGCCTCGACTACCGCTGACGGCCCGCAGAACGGGTGTCGACGCTCAGGGCTGCAGCCGTTCGGCCCGCCAGGAGTGATCGACGTGGGTCAGCCGAACCCGGTTGTGCAGGCGGTTCGCTCGCCCCTGCCAGAACTCGACCTCGACCGGGACGATGCGGTACCCACCCCAATCGGACGGGACCGGGACCTCGGCACCCTCGTCGAACCCGCCGTAGGCCTCGGCGAGTTCGGCTGCCTTCTGCTCGAGTTCGACGCGGCTGCCGATGGGCCGTGACTGCTCGGACGCGGCCGCCGAGAGCTGCGAACCGCGGGGTCGGAGCTCCCAGTACGCCTGGATCTCCAGGGCGCTGACGTGTTCGACCGGTCCGCGGAAGTGCACCTGCCGTTCCAGCGCGATCCAGGGAAACGTCACCGAGGCATTCGGATTCGCGGCCAGGTGTCGGCCTTTGTCGGAGTCGTACCCGGTGAAGAAGACAACGCCGTTCGCGTCGACCCCCTTGCACAGGACGGTGCGGGTCGACGGCCTGCCCTCGGCGTCGGCGGTGCCGAGGACCATCGCGTTGGGCTCGGCGATCCGGGCGTCGACGGCTTCGCGGAGCCAGACGTGGAAGAGGTCGAGCCACGGCGGGTCGCCCCGCAGCCAGCTCGGGTCGAGGTTCTCGCGGATGCCGTCGGCACCGGCGGCGCGGTCGCCCTCGCCGATGTTCGGTGGGATGCCGCCGCCATATCCGACGCGCATGTTCGGCAGGTCGATGGGGTCGCGCGACTCGTCCAGCACTTTCCTGACGCTACTCCGACCGTGCTCGTTACTCCGGGGTACACGCGGGGCGTCGTGCTGATCTACAGTTCGTCGTGGATTGCATCCTCGTGGATGCACGACACGGACGTCGAGTGAGGTGGGTTGCCATGGCCAACACTGTTCCCGAGGATTTCGTCGCCGGACTCGAGGGCGTGGTGGCCTTCACGACCGACATCGCCGAACCGGACAAGAACGGCGGCAACCTCCGCTACCGCGGCGTCGACATCGAGGACCTGGTCGAGAACAAGGTGACCTTCGCCGACGTGTGGGCCCTCCTGGTCGACGGCAGGTTCGGCGACGGCCTGCCGCCGGCCGAACCGTTCCCGCTGCCGATCCACACCGGTGACGTGCGCGTCGACGTCCAGGCCGCGCTCGCCATGCTCGCGCCGATCTGGGGTTACCAGCCGCTCCTCGACATCGACGACGAAACCGCCCGCGACAACCTCGCCCGCGCGTCGGTGATGGCGTTGTCGTACGTGGCGCAGTCCGCGCGCGGCATCCACCAGCCTGCGGTCCCCCAACACGTCATCGACGAATGCGACACCGTCACCGCACGTTTCATGACCCGCTGGAAGGGCGACCCCGATCCGCGTCACATCGCCGCGATAGACGCCTACTGGGTCAGCGCCGCCGAGCACGGCATGAACGCGTCGACGTTCACCGCACGGGTGATCGCCTCCACCGGAGCCGATGTCGCGGCCTCGCTGTCGGGTGCGATCGGCGCCATGTCCGGCCCCCTCCACGGCGGCGCCCCCGCACGCGTGCTGCCGATGATCGAGGAGGTCGAGAACACCGGTGACGCACGGGGACTCGTAAAGGGGATCCTCGACCGCAAGGAGAAGCTCATGGGCTTCGGGCATCGCGTCTACCGCGCGGAGGACCCGCGTGCCCGCGTGCTCCGCCGCACCGCCCAGGAATTGGGCGTCCCCCGCTTCGAGATCGCCGCCGCACTCGAGCAGGCCGCGCTCACCGAACTCCGGGAACGACGCCCCGACCGCGCCATCGAGACCAACGTCGAGTTCTGGGCGGCGGTCATCCTCGACTTCGCCGAGGTGCCGACGCATATGATGCCGGCGATGTTCACCTGCGGCCGGACCGCCGGCTGGTGTGCGCACATCCTCGAGCAGAAGCGCCTCGGCAAGCTGGTCCGCCCGGCCGCGATCTACACCGGTCCGAGCCCCCGGCGCCCCGAAGACGTCGAGGGCTGGGGTGACGTCGTGAAGCCGGGCCTGTAGGTCCGTTCCACCAGAATCGCTACTTCCCCCACAGATTCGCTATTCACAGATAGCGAATCTGTGGTCGAGGTAGCGACCCTGTGGAGGCCAATCGGCTGTGGACAACGTCTGAGTGAATTCCACAGGGACGCCGAGGCACCCGCAATCGGACCGGGGCGGCCTCACCATCGAGCGCATGCCCGACAATCACGTGATCCGACGGTCCGCTCTCGCAGCCCGTCTCGGCGAGGACGAGATCCGGTTGCGTCAGGAGACTGGCGCGCTGCGGAGCGTATGGCGAGGTGCGGTGCACCTCGGACCCGCGCCCGACGACGAGCTCGAACGCTATCGCCTGAAGATCCGCGGCGCCGTGGCCGTCGGCGGGAACGGACGCGTGGTCAGCCACGAGTCCGCCGCCGCGCTCCACGGCATCCCCCTCCTCCGACCGGACATGACCACAGTCCACTTCACCTCGTCCAAGACCGGTCGTACCGGGGACAAGATCCACATACACCGCGACAACCTGCCGGACGAGCAGGTGATGTCCGTCGACAACGTCCGGGTGACGACGCCGGCCCGCACGGTCGCCGACGTGGCCCGCCTGGGGACGTTCGAACAGGCAGTCTGCTGCCTCGACAGTGGTCTCCGCTCCGGCATCACACACGCCGAGATCCAGGCCGTCGTGGCGTCGAGCATCAAGATGAAGGGCATCCGACAACTGCGTCAGGCGCTCTCGATGGCCGACGCACGATCCGAAAGCGTAGGCGAATCCTTCAGCCGCGCAACGATGATCGCCGTCGGACTCCCGCTCCCCAACCTCACAGGTGACCATCCTCGACGGCGACGGCAGGTTCGTTGCCCGCGGCGACTTCGGCTGGGACGACAAGGTCATCGGCGAGTTCGACGGCAAGGTCAAGTACTCGGGACAGTTCGGCACGCCCGCGTCGGAAACGGTGGTCGACGAGAAACGACGTGAGGACGCCATCCGGCGAACGGGGCGGCTCGTCGTGCGGTGGACGTGGCAGGACCTCCTGGACCCGCATCACTTCCGTGGCCTCATCACAGGTGCCCTCCGCGATGCGGGACTCGTCTGACGTGCCCGCCCCAGAAGCCCTACTCGACCCAGAGGTGCGCTACTTCCAGGTAGCGCACCTTTCGATGAAACAGCGATTCTGCATGGGGCCACCGGCGCAGAGATCGCCGCTGCACCACCCGGCTGCCGACACCTAACCCGAGGCGCCCCCACAGGTGGCGAGGGCCACTCCCTAGAATTGCCGTCATGAGCGAAGCCGCCACCGCATCCATCACCCTGCCCGCCGACCTGCTGCCGTCGGACGGCCGCTTCGGTTGCGGGCCGTCGAAGGTTCGCCCCGAGCAGTTGCAGTCCCTCGTCGACACCGGCGCTTCGGTGTTCGGCACCAGCCACCGCCAGGCACCGGTGAAGAACGTCGTCGGCTCCATCCGCGAGGGTCTGTCGAACCTGTTCTCGCTGCCCGACGGCTACGAGGTCGTGATCTCCAACGGCGGCACCACGGCGTTCTGGGACGCCGCGGCGTTCGGCCTGATCAAGCAGCGTTCACTGCACCTCACCTACGGCGAGTTCTCGTCGAAGTTCGCGACGGTCTCGAAGAAAGCCCCCTTCCTCGACTCGCCCGCGGTCATCTCGACCGACCCCGGCACCGCGCCCGACCCGGCCGCGCTGACCGTCGACGACTTCGGCGGCGTCGACCTCATCGGCTGGGCACACAACGAGACCTCGACGGGCGTCGCGGTGCCCGTCGTCCGTCCCGCCGGTTCGGATGACGCGCTCATCGCCATCGACGCCACCTCGGGTGCGGGCGGTCTGCCCGTCAACATCACCGACGCCGACGTCTACTACTTCGCGCCGCAGAAGTGCTTCGCCGCCGACGGCGGGCTCTGGGTCGCGCTGATGAGCCCGCGGGCGCTCGCACGCATCGCCGAGATCGCCGAGACCGACCGCTGGTGCCCGGAGTTCCTGTCGCTGCCGACCGCCGTCGACAACAGCAGCAAGAACCAGACCTACAACACCCCGGCCGTCGGATCGCTGCTGCTGTTCGCCAACCAGATCGAGTGGATGAACAACAACGGCGGCCTCGACTGGTGCGTCTCGCGCACCGCCGATTCCAGCTCGCGTCTCTACCAGTGGGCCGAGGCGAGCGAGTTCGCCACGCCGTTCGTCACCGAGGCGGCCAACCGCAGCCAGGTCGTCGGCACGATCGACTTCAACGACGATGTCGACGCCGCGGCCGTCGCGAAGATCCTTCGCGCGCACGGGGTCGTCGACACCGAGCCGTACCGCAAGCTCGGCCGGAACCAGCTGCGCATCGGCATGTTCCCGGCCATCGAGCCGGAAGACGTCAGCAAGCTCACCCAGTGCA
>NZ_JAMBDT010000156.1:0-8576 GCF_025143765.1 Gordonia sp. p3-SID1431 | reverse complement strand
TCGGTTCGGTGTCGCTGTGAGACTGCTGTATTCGGCTGTCTGGCAGTGAAATTCATCAGTCCCCAGTCGTAGTCTCGGTGCCGGCGGATCTCGTCCCGCCGGTGAGGAGCCATCGACATGTCCACCGCCACCGAACCGCGACCGGTTAGCGGTCCGAACGCGAGCAGCGTGGGGCCACGCGTCCCGACGGCGGAGTCCCGTCCGGCGACTCTCACCGTGTCGGCGACCATCCGCCGGTTCGCGTCCCTGGCCACCGGACTGCGATGGCGTCTCGCGGTCGCCGTCATCTGCCACCTCGTGCAGGTCGGCACCACGGTGATCACCGTCGCGCTGTTCGCGCACATCGTCGATGACGTGCTGGTGACCGGTGATCTGAGCGCGCTGTCCACCCCGATGATGATCTGGGTGGCCGTCTCGCTGGTCGGCGCCGTGTCGTCGTATGCGGGCGGGATCCTGACCGGGGGCGTGACCGAGACGGTGCTGCTGCGTCTCCGGGGTCAGCTGTACGCGCACATCCAGCGACTCGCACCGCACACGCGGGACCGGTTCGGTGACGGAGACCTGGTGTCGCGCACCACCGCCGACGTCGAGGCGGTCGACAGTCTCGTGTCGTCGGGTGTGGTCTCCGGCGTCGTCGCCACCCTGAGCCTCCTCATCTACGGTGCCGCCGCCTTCGCGACCAGCTGGCAGTTGGCCCTTGTCGCCGCCGTTCTCGCGCCGCTGCTCTGGGTGACGGCCCGCCGATTCGGCGCTGTGGTCAAACGTGCGTCGCGTCGCGAGCGGCAGGCCGCCGGCCGGATCGGTTCACTGGTCGCCGAGGGGATCGGCAACATGGTGGCGTTGCAGGCCGACAACCAGACATCGCATCACCGAGCCCGGGTCCTGGAGCAGAACCGCCGATGGCGGGAGGCCCGGATGTCGGAGTCCCGGGCGGGGGCGGCCTTCGCCGAGGCGGTCACGGTCGTCGAAGTGCTCTGCATGATCGTCGTCATCGCGTCCGGGGCGTGGCTCATCGCCGGCGGTGATGCGCAATTGGGCACCCTCATCGCCCTGACCGGATATCTCGGGTACCTCTACCCGCAGATCCAGACTCTCGGCGGTCTGCTCGTCGAGGTCACGTCCGCGACCGCGAGCGCCGAACGGGTGGCCGAGGTCCTCGACGCGCCTGCTGGTGTCGCCGAACCGAATGCGCCCGAACCTGGTGTCACTGACCCGATTCCCGTCCGCCGTCCGGTCGCGCCCGCCTCGGTGAGTCTGTCGTTGACCGGGGTGTCCTTCGCGTACCCGGACAACGGGTCCCGAGTCCTCGAGGACGCCCACCTGGAGATCCGTGCGGGCGAGACAGTGGCGGTCACGGGTCTCAGTGGTGCCGGCAAGAGCGCCCTGACCCGTCTGCTGCTGCGTCTGTACGACCCCGACGCGGGGTCGATCCGGCTGAACGGCACCGACATTCGCCACCTCGACGTGAGCGATCTGAGAGAGCACCTGTCGGTGCTGCATCAGCGGCCGGCGTTGATGCGTGGCACGATCGCGGACAACATCTGCTTCGGCAGCACCACGGCGACCAGAGCGGACATCGAAGCTGCCGCGCGGGCCGCAGGGGCCGCCGAATTCATCTCGTGGATGAACGGCGGCCTCGACGCCGAGGTCGTCGAACGTGGGGAGAACTTGTCCGGTGGTCAGCAGCAGCGAATCGCCCTGGCGCGCACGATCCTTCGGAACCGCCCGGTACTCGTCCTCGACGAACCGACCACGGGCCTCGACGTCGAGACCGTCAGCGGGATCCTCGAACCACTCGCCAGGGTCGCGTCACTGCGGACCACGATCCTCATCACCCATGATCCGCGAGTGCTCGACCTCGCCGACCGGACAGTCGAATTGCGCGACGGACGGTTCGCCGAGGCGGGCCCGGTGGCGCCGCGGTCAGGCGAGGGAGCGCTCGTAGAACGACCACGAACGGTGCAGCTGGTCCTGCCAGTACATCCACGAATGAGTGCCGGTCGGCGGGATATCCACAGTTGCAGGGATATTCAACTGACCGAGGCGATTGAGGAGCTGCACAGTGCATCCCAGCGTGGCACCCTCGATCACACCGCCGACCACGATTTGATCGGCCAGGGTGTCCAGGTCCTTGACATAGCGCGGATTGTCATACGGTCCGGGCAGGCCACCGGCGTTGGAGATGTAGAGCTTCTGGCCGCGTAGCTTGGCCGCGTTCACCACCGGGTCGTGGGCCCGCCAGCCCGGGCCGCCGTAGGGCCCCCACATGTTCGTGGTGTCGCCGTCTCCGCGAACTTCGACGACGAGGCGGATGTACTCCTGGCCGAACGGGTCGGAGGTCGTCGGGCAACCGCTGTAGGAGCCGACTGCGTCATAGAGGTCGGGATGTTCGATCGCGAGATTCAACACCGACGTCGCCGACGACGAGATGCCACCGATGGCGTTGCGGCCGGAGGTGTTGTACGTGGCATCGACGACCGCAGGCAATTCCTTGCCCAGGAAGGTCGACCACTTGTGCACGCCGAGTACAGGATCAGGCTTCTGCCAGTCGGTGTAATAGCTGTACTGACCGGAGTTCGGTATGACCACGTACAGATTCTTGTTGCGGGTGAACTGTTCGATGTCGGTCTTCTCGAGCCAGTTCGCGCGGTCTTCGCCGCCGCCGGCACCGTTGAGCAAGTAGAGCACTCCGCGCGGCTTCGACTCGTCGGCCGGTTTGATGACTGTCAAGGGGATGTCGCGGTTCATCGCGTCGGAGTGCACGACGATGTCGGTCACGCGCCCGGGCGATCCGGCGTCGACGAGTCGTGGTGCGGCGCTCGCCCCGCCGGTCATCGGAGCGACGAGCGAGACGCTGAGGGCGACTGCCGCTGCCATCCCGAGTTTGCGCAAACCTCTGTACACGTTTCCTCCTGATCGGGAGACGACGGGCCGGTGGTCCGACTCGCGCCCGCTCCTGCCTACTGTCACGGGTCCGACCTCGCGTCCGGACCGCTGGGACTGCTGCCGCTCACACTCTCGTCGTCGCCGGCCGTGACGTCCGCCGTCGTCAGTCCGCACCTTTGGGCGTAGATCCCGCCCGCGGCGAGCAACTCCTGGTGGGTCCCTGCCTCGGCAATCACCCTATCGTCGAGGACGACAATTTCGTCGGCCAACGCCGCGGTCGCCATGCGGTGGGTGATGAGCAGGGTGGTGGTCCCCGCGCGTAGTCGGTGCAGGGCACGTTGAACGAGCAACTCGGTGCGGGGGTCGGCGGAGCTCGTCGCCTCGTCGAGAATGAGGATCTTGGGCGACGCGGCAATCGCGCGCGCGACGGTGACCAGCTGTTTCTCGCCGGCGCTGAGGTTTTCGGATTCCTGGCCGATCACGGTGTCGATGCCCTCGGGGAGTGCTGCGACGATCTGCGCGACGTGGCTGTCCGTGAGAGCCGCATCGACCGCACGGCCGTCCTCGATGCCGAAGGCGATGTTCTCGCGGACTGTCCCGGTGAACAGCCACGGTTCCTGGGTTACGACGGCCATGTCCGCCCGTGCCCGGTGCGGTCCGAGTTCGACGAGATCGACGCCGTCGATGGTGATCGAGCCCCGGCTGGGTGCGTAGAACGCCTGCAGGAGATTGGTCAGCGTGGTCTTGCCCGACCCGGTGGTCCCCACCACGGCGGTGGTCGTGCCGGGTGCCATCCGAAAGCTCACCGAGTCGAGAACGGGGTTGTCCTCCTCGTAGGCGAAGCCCACGTCGTCGAAGACGATCTCGGGTGGGAGCTGGTGCCGGCCGGACGAAACGGGCACCGGCGAGCCGGTGTCGGCGCCGGCGTCCTCGGGTGCTTCGAGCACCTCGCGGACTTTGCTCGCCGACACGGTGCCGGACTGCACCTTGGTGACGAACCCGGCGAGTTCGCGAACCGCGCTCGTCAGCTGCTGTGCGAACACCACCACAACCTGAGCCGCCCCGAGACTGAGGTGCCCGTCGATCACCATGATCCCGCCGAGGACCGCCAGGATCAGGAACACCAGGGCGTTGACCGCGGTGAGGACCGAGGGCAGGGAACCGCCGATCCACTGGGCAGAGCGGACCGACGCGAAGAGTTTGTCGTTGAGGTCGTCGAAGCGGCGCGCGGCGGTCGGTTCGGCGTTGTACGCCTGCAACATCCGGCGCGCGCTGAGTTCCTCTTCGATGTGCCCCGTGAGGGCGGCCGTGGTCGTCCAGCGGGACTCGAGGTGCGGTCGTGCCCGGCGGGCGAGCAGGACCGCGGCCAGCGCCGACACGGGTGCTGCGACCAGGGCGACACAAGCCAGCACCGGGGAGATGACGAACAGCACGGCGGTGACGACGACAAGCGTCAAGGCATTCGTCGGAACGGTCACCAGCACCGGTGCGATCACCGTCGCGGCGTTGTCGGTGTGGGCGGTCAGCTTGCTCACCAACACGCCGCGTGTGGTGTTCTCGAAGTAGCGCAACGGAAGACGGTGGATCTTGTCCTCGATGCGTGCGCGCAACCCGGCCACCGACCGCTGCACGGCGACGGTCAGCAACCGGCCCTGGGCGAGGCTGCAGACCGCGGCCGCCACGAACACCCCGACCTGGATCGCCAGCAGAGTCCAGAGCAGTCCCCAGTTCATCGTCGCGTCGCCGACCGTGCCGTCGACGATCACGTTGGTGACCGCACCGAACAGGATCGGCGCGACGACGCCGCCGACCGCGGCGAGGATCGCGAAGAGGGAGATGGCCGTCCCGCGTCCTCTGCTCAGGTCGAGTTGCCGGACGATCCAGCGCAGCGATCCATCGCGCCGTCGAGCCGTCGGTCGGTCTGCCGACGCCTGCTTCCCCCTCGGCCCGACCGCCGGCGCCTGCGATCTCTGGTCAAGCATTGGTCACCGCCTGCGCGTAGGCGATCTCCCGATAGATGTCGCTGCGGGACCGCAATTCCGAATCTGTTCCGAGGCCGACGATCCGTCCCGCGTCGAGCACCGCGATGACGTCCGCGTGCTGGACCGACGACACACGCTGCGCGGCGATCAGGACCGTCGCATCCGGATCGGTCCGGCGCAACCGTCCGATGATCTGGGCCTCGGTGTCGACGTCGAGAGCGCTGAACGGGTCGTCGAGGACGTACAGCGCGGGCCGGCGGAGCACGGCACGCGCGAGTGCGAGCCGTTTGCGCTGACCACCGGAGAAGTTGCGTCCCTCCTGCGCCACCGTGGCGTCGAGAGCGCCGGGGCGAGCCGAGACGAAGTCGGCCGCGGCGGCGACCTCCAGGGCGTCCCACAGCTCGCCGTCGGTGGCGGTCGGTCGGGCGATCCGGAGGTTGTCGGCGACCGTCCCGGTGATGAGCTCCGCACCCTGACCCACGAAGGCGCTGCGTGCGCGAACCCAGGCGGGCGCCAGAGCGGTCACGTCGGCGGCATCCCATCGGAGCACGCCCGACGTGGGGTCGGCGAACCGCAGGGGTAGGGACAGCAGCGTCGACTTGCCGCTTCCGGTTCCGCCGAGGACGCCGGTCACCGTGCCGGGTGCGCAGAACAGGGAGACCTGGTCGACTGTGGGGGACTCGGCGCCCGGATAGGCGACCGACACCGCGTCGAAGACGATCGCGGGCGGTGAGGGCGCCCGGCCGTCACCGGGGTCGCCGGGGTCGAGCGGGTCGGTGTCGAGTACCTCGGTGATTCGTCCGGCGCTGGTCACCGCACGCGGGATGACCCCGGCGATCATGGTCAGCAGCGACACCGCCAGCAGGATCTGGGCGAGATAGCCGACCGTCGCGGTGATCTGGCCGATCTGCATCTCACCGCGGTCGACGAAGATCGCACCCAGTGCGGTCACCGCGACCACGGCGAGGTTCGAGACCACGGTGACCAACGGCAGCATCAGGACCTGCAGTCGGCCGAGGCGCAGGGCCACGTGGGTGAGTTCGTCGTTCTCCACCGCGAACCGGGCGCGTTCCCGGTCCTCTCGCCGAAAGGTGCGGATGATCGCGATCCCACGCAGCTGCTCGCGCAGCACCCGGTTCACGACGTCGAGGCGACGCTGCAACTGCGCAGCCCACGGCACCAGACGCCGGACGAGGACGGCGACGAGGATGACCAGCACCGCCCCGGCGACCACCAGCACGGGCGCCATCCGCCAGCCCTGCGCCAGCGACAACACCAGCGCGCCGAACAGCATCAACGGCGCGGTCACCACGACGGTCAGGCTGATGAAGAGGAATCCCTGGATCTGGCCCACATCTCCGGTGGAGCGCGTCAGCAGGCTCGAAAGGCCGATGGAGTGGACCTGCGGATCGCTGAAGGCGCTGATCCGACCGTGGACACGCGTGCGGAGGTCGCGAGCCGCGGTCGCCGAGATATGGGAGGCCAGGAATGTGGCACCGATCGACACCACCAGGTTGACCACGGCCACCACGACCATGAGTACCCCGACGCGCTTGATGGTCGCCACGTCACCGCGCAGAATTCCGTCGTCGATGATCGCGGCGTTGAGAGCGGGCTGGGCGAGCGTGGTGAACACCGACGCGAGCTGGAAGACGACGAAACCGGCGCAGGCCCAACGGGTTGTCCGGAGCGCGTCGAATAGGAGCGCGAGCAACGCGCGTACCTCATCCTTGCTCATCGAGCGGGTGACGGGCATCTGGTGAGGCTACTCCGGGTCGTCGTGACGCTGGCCTACCGTGGGTGCGGAACTCCCACCGATATCGGTTTCGTGTGCGTGCCGTGAAGTGTTCCGAAGTGTACATGCGGCGGTTTCGTGCAGGGTGAGCCCGGATATGTGGGCCGCTGATCTCGTCGCTTCATCGCTAAATACGGATGAACAATACTTCGGGAATTGCTGTCGGAACCATAACCGGAACAGACGAAACCGCCCCGGACGCGTGTCCGGGGCGGTCGAGTCTCGATTCGAGATCTACACGGGTGCTTCTTCCGAACCCGATTCGATTGAACCCGTGACCAGTTCGACGATCGCGTCGGTGATAGCGCCCTGAATGATTTCCGCCATGAGATCTCCTTCGTCAGTGATGAGATGCTGGACGGGTATCGCGTGCACGTGATCCACGCCTCCGTCGCAGACCTATGGATCATAGATGCTGAATTCGCCGCAGTGCTCGACCGATTGATGAACGAATTTCAAATCTTTCGTTCATGATGTCGCTGCGTCGGCTAATCAGCGCGCAATGCCGAACCGGCCCCGGAGTGCACCTGCGGAGCCACTTGGCATCGGGCAACTGTCAGGCAGGTGGAGGCGTCGTCTCTTCTTCCAGTGAACCGCTGAAAACGTCCTTGAACAGCTCGTTGAGGTTGATCTCGATGCCAGTGGCCATGTCGGTTCTCCTTGAGTCGGGTTGCTCGCTGTGCGGGATCGGGTCGACGTCTCAGTCGACCTCGACCTCTTCTCCGTAGTTGTCATCCGAGCCGCTGAACAGCGCCTTCAGTGCGTCTTCGATGGAACCGCCGTAGATTTCGCCCATGATGTTCTCCTAGGTGTTGATCGCTTTCCGGAAATTTCTGACCGGAGTAGATGCCTGCGCCGTCACGATCGGAAACGATCGAAAACGGCGAGAGTCGCTGTGCTTGCCTTACTCCGCTGCGTACGAGCCGAATCCGTCGTCGCCATCCGAATCGGTGACGATTTCCTCGAGGTAGAGGCGGATCCAGGAAATGCTGATCGCGTCGGACATGCGATTCTCCTAATGGGTGTCGACGATGTCGTTGTCTAGCACGGTCGTTCCGTCGCGAGGGCGGCAACGCGGCTGACAATACCGCACGTTTCTACGCCTGTCCTGACCAGACAAGGTTGAATTCTCAATGAACTCATTCGGTTCTGACCCACGGAACGGTCCTGCCGGTCGCCGGTTGATGACTGGCCGTCGGCGATGTGAATGTGCTGGTATGAAGCGGTGACGCAGCGCGTGGAGGTGGGAGGCACGACGTCCCGGCGATTGGTCGAATCAAACATGGAGACGGCGCTCGACTTGCTCGAACGAGGTCTGCGCGAGGTCCCGGTCTACCGCTGGCTCATCGGCGCTGACGCGGTCGCCGAGGCGTACCGCTGGTACGGCGAGATCCTGTTCATCGAGTACCTACCTGGTCTGCGGGGTGTATTCGACGAGAACGGAGAGCTGATCGCTCTGATCGCGGTCTCGGCCCCCACCGACGAGGCCGGGCGAATTGACGATGACCTCAAGGAGCGGACCAAGCAGATCGTGCAGGAGCTAGACGGCTTCATCCACCGCTTCACCGAGTTGCAGCGGAAATCGGAGGAAGCGCAGGTCGCGGAGAATCCGATCCGGGTGATCTTCGCGCTCGTCCATCCGGATCATCGGCGAGGCGGGACCCTCGCCGGGCTGGTCGACCCGGTCATCGAGCGTGGCCGTCGCGAAGGCCTGCCGGTCACATGCAGCACGAGTGACGAACAACTGTCGGCCCTCTACGCGCGCCGGTGGGACGCGCAGGTCCGGGCTCAGTTCACCCTGACCGACGGGCCGACCGTCTGGGTCCAGCGCGTCGATCCGCCGGCGTGAACTCGCACTGCCCCTGAGGTGCCCTCCCCATGCTCCCTGAGATGTGAGCGAAGCGCCCTCCCCA
>NZ_JAMBDT010000155.1:0-8694 GCF_025143765.1 Gordonia sp. p3-SID1431 | reverse complement strand
CGCGGACGGTTGGTGTCACCAGCGGTAGTGCGCGAACGCCCGGTTGGCCTCGGCCATCTTGTGGGTGTCCTCGCGGCGCTTCACCGAAGCACCGAGACCGTTGGACGCGTCCAGCAACTCGTTGGCGAGACGCTCGACCATGGTCTTCTCACGACGCTGACGGCTGAAGCTGACGAGCCAGCGGAGCGCGAGGGTGTTGGCGCGATTCGGCTTGACCTCGATCGGCACCTGGTAGGTGGCACCACCGACGCGGCGGCTCTTCACCTCGAGGGTGGGCTTCACGTTGTCGAGAGCGCGCTTGAGGGTGACGACCGGATCGGTGCCGGTCTTGTCGCGAGCCTGCTCGAGGGCGCCGTAGACGATGCGCTCGGCGGTCGACTTCTTGCCGTCCAGCAGGATCTTGTTGACCAGCTGGGTGACCAGCGGCGAACCGTAGACGGGATCGTTGATGAGGGGGCGCTTGGGAGCGGGTCCTTTACGTGGCATGACTTATCAGTTCCCCTTCTTGGCGCCGTAGCGGCTGCGAGCCTGCTTGCGGTCCTTGACACCCTGGGTGTCGAGCGAGCCGCGGATGATCTTGTAGCGCACACCCGGGAGGTCCTTCACACGACCGCCGCGGACGAGCACCATCGAGTGCTCCTGCAGGTTGTGGCCTTCGCCGGGGATGTAGGCGGTGACCTCGACCGAGCTGGTCAGGCGCACACGGGCGACCTTGCGCAGCGCCGAGTTCGGCTTCTTGGGGGTGGTGGTGTAGACGCGGGTGCACACGCCACGACGCTGCGGGCTTCCCTTGAGGGCCGCGGTCTTGGTCTTGGCAGCCTTGTCGTGACGGCCCTTGCGGACCAGCTGATTGATGGTTGGCACTAGGTGTTCGTTCCTCTTTGTCATCGGTTGTGGTTGGTGCTCCGGGCAAGCACGAAGTGGCTCGCAGGCCTGTTTTCGCGGCTTCCACAACTCGCCCCACCAGCACGTATGTGCTGGTCAGTACATTTTCGCTACCCCGAGGTCGGGCGTGTCATACACTCGACAGCGGATCGCCTGTCAGCCCCTCTGCCGGCCGTACCCCGAGATGCTCGGCGGCTCGAGAGCCGTAGGGCAGGCATGCGGACTGGCCCAGCATGGGCCGGGCACCGACGATCCACTCTACCGATCGGGTTTACACAGGTCAAAAAACGGATCCTGCACGCAACCGGCAGGTGAACGGGTCGTGCGCGATCGGGTCCGGGTCACGCTCGTGCTCGGCGTGCCCCTCTCACTTCTACACCGTGAAACCGCATGCGTCGAGGGCGCGAACTGCGGGTGCGACCATTCCGTCATCCGCGCTGCACGGGTCGCCTGAGCTGCTCGATCACGGGTGCGGACGGGCTCTCGGGGTCGCGCGGTCGACGCGTCGGCGAGGACTGGCCGCCGAACCACCGGTCGACGATCGTCGCCTGCCGTTCCACCTCGCCCCGGCGCGGCATGTGGTGGTTCTCACCGGCATCGCGCACGCCGTACACGTCCTCGCCCAGTTCGTACCGGGCCTGGTCGGCCAGCGCATCGGCGAGGAACCCGGCAGGCGAACGGGCAGCGGCGATCTGCCAGGCGTGGACCAGTTCGTGGATGAGCAGCTGGCCCGGCACCGGGTATGCCCTGGTCCCCGGCCCCAGGGTCGCGTCGAGGTGCGACCCGAGATTGCAGAGGATGCGGCCGTCGACCGCGGGCACCGTGAATGCGCGCCCGCCCCGACCGGCGAGATCGGTGAGGACGACGTCATCGAGCCACCCCGCGTCCCCGAAGACCGCCACGGCCACGCTTCGCTCGGCCGGGGTCAACCCGCGATGACGCACGCGACGGCGGATGACGCTCGACGTGACGAGGCCCGCGCCCAGCACGACGACGAACCCGAGCGGGCCGAGCCAGATCGTCACCGGCACCAGGTGCACCGCGAGGAGCACACCCGCCGTGGCCGCCGGGGCGTCGCCGAGTCGTCCCGCCCCGAGCCGGCGGGCGACGGAGAGCACCGTGCCGAGCAGGCGCCCATAGGCCCGGGCGGCCGCGATGACCGGACGGCGCAGGCGCGTCGCGGACGCCGGGCGGGGCATCATTCCGGCGTCTGCGGCAGTTTCACCTTCGTCGCACCGGGTTTCGCCGGATTCGACGGCGGCGGGACCACCGGTCCGATGTCGCCATCCGGAGCCTCGTCGAGGTCGACGATGACCGGCGCGTGGTCACTCGGCTTGCTGCCCTTGCGTGCTTTCCGGTCGATCCAGGCGGCCGCGACGCGATCGGCAGCGGACGCTCCGGCGAGGATCAGGTCGATGCGCATCCCGAGGTCTTTGTGGAACATGCCGGCGCGGTAGTCCCAGTAGCTGAACACACGCTCGCCCGGCCACCGGTCCCGGACGACGTCGCGCAGGCCCATCGATTCGAAGGTGGCCAGCGCGGCCCGTTCCGCCGGAGTGACGTGGGTGTGTCCCACATACGCGGCGGGGTCGAACAGGTCGGCGTCGGCCGGCGCGATGTTCATGTCGCCGCACAGGAGTGTCGTGGCCGGGTCCTCCACGGCACGGGCCAGCGCCGCGAGCCACTCGAGTTTGTAGGTGTAGTGGTCCGAGTCCGGGGTCCGGCCGTTCGGCACGTACAGCGAGTGGATCCGCAGTCCGCCGCACACCGCCGACACCGCCCGCGCCTCGAGAGTCGACGGGTCGGGGTATCCGGGCATGCCGTCGAATCCGATCCGGACGTCGTCGAGTCCGACCCGCGACAACAGCGCCACCCCGTTCCACTGCCCCTGTCCGGCGTGCGCGACCTCGTATCCGCGGTCGGCGAGATCGGTGCCGAGTGACTCGTCGAACGCGGCGTCGGAGAGTTTGGTCTCCTGCAGGCACACCACGTCGGGTCGGCGCTCGTCGAGCCAGGGCAACAGGCGCGGGATGCGCTGCTTCACGGAGTTCACGTTCCAGGTCGCCACGCGCATGCGACCACGGTAGTACCCCGCCATCAGGGCCCGGCCACCGCCGATCGCCGACCCGGCCTTTCGTTCCACGGTGACGTGTGTCACGTTGGTGGGTATCGACACGTTGCACCGCACCTCCGATTCGTCGCCCCGACGGCCCGTCATCGAGTCGTCGTGGCGTCGGTCGGAGCTGTCCGGGGTCCGCCCCGAGGACCGGACGCCGACGCAGGTCCAGGACATCGCTGCCGCCGACCCGCTGCTCGACGCCGCCCGCCCGGTCCTCGATGACGCCGCCGCCCGACTCGCCGACACCGATGTCTCGCTGCTGCTCGTCGACCACGAGTGCCGGATGGTGACGCGGGTGGCGTTCGGCACGACCGTGGAGCGCCGTCTCGACGCGATCGGCGCCTCGCCGGGCGTGCCGTTCGGCGAGGACGTCGTCGGGACGACAGCCCTCGGTACCCCGGCGGAGACCCGGGGCGGGATCGTCGTGAACAGCTCCGAGCACTACCTGGACCAGTTCAAGTCGATCAGTTGCTTCGGACAGCCGATCATCCATCCCGCGACCCGCAGGCTGGCCGGGATCATCTGCATGTCCGAGATCGCCGATCGCATCAACCCCTTGGCGATCCCGGTCGTCAACGGGATCGTCGCCGACATCGCCGACCGCCTGCTGGACCGGTCGCGAGCGCACCAGCGATGCGTCCTCGACGCGTTCCAGCGCGCCGCACCGCGTCGCGACCTCGCCGTCGCGGCCATCGGCGACGACCTCCAGCTCACGAATGCCCTTGCTGCCGAACTGCTCTCCCCCACCGACATCGGCGCGATGCGGATCGTCGCGACCGATCCCGCACTGCGCGCGACAGTACTGCCGCTGACCCTGGTGTCGGGCGCCGAGGTCGAGGTCGCCGTCGAACCCGTGCCGGGCGCCTGCGGCGCGGCGCTGTTCCGCTTCCGGCCGGTCAGCGAGCCGCCGCCGAGGCGGTCCGCGCCACCGACCGCCCCGTCCCGCACCAGCGTCGCGATCACCGGCGAACCGGGGACCGGACGCAGCACCCACGCCGCTGCGCTCGCCGCCGAGACCGACTCGCCACCGGTGATCGTCGATGTCGCCGACGAGATCATCAGCGGTCGTCGCCCCGACATCCCCGCGTTCGTCGGACGCGCCCGATCGATGAGCACGACCCTGGTGATCGACGGCGTCGACCTCCTCGACCTGCAGTCGGTCGCCCTACTCGGGCGCGTGGCGGTGTCGAGCTCGCCGGAGTCGCCGCTGATCGTCGTCGGCGGGCCGCGCGACCAGGCGAGTCCGGGAGTCGCCGCACTCCTCGCCCGGTGCGCCACACGGGTCGATCTCGCTCCACTACGTCATCGGACCTCGGAGCTGGCGTCGATCGCGAGCAGCGCACTGACAGACATCGACCCGGAGCTCACGCTGTCCGGACTGGCGACGGACGCCCTGCTGTGCGACGACTGGCCGGGCAACCTCACCGAGCTCAACTCGGTGCTCCGGCAGGCCGCCCTGACGTGCCGAGCGCGCGCCGCGCGGGTCGTCGAACCCGCCGACCTGCCACCCGCCTATCGGACGACCAGCCGGGCCGCGCACCTGTCCGGCCGAGAGCAGGCCGAGCGCACCGCGATCGTCGAAGCGCTGGACCGTGCCCGGGGCAACAAGGTGCATGCCGCAAGGGATCTCGGCATCAGCCGGACGACGCTGTACTCGCGGATGCGCGCACTGGACATCTGAGCGCGCCGGCTACTCCGGCACCGTGGTGCGGGGCACCGGGTCCCGCAGCGTCTGCCGTGCGAGCGCCGCGATGAGGTCGGTCCGGGTCACGATGCCGACCAGGGTGTGCCCCTCCAACACCGGGACCGCGTCGCATCCGCTCTCGGCGAGCAGCGGCAACAGCGCCCCGACCGGCGTGCCCGGGGTCGCGACGGCCGGTTCCGCCGACATCACGTCCGCGGCGCACAACTCGACGTCGTCCGAACGCATCAACCGCCGCACGAGATGGATCTGGAACACCACACCGACGAACATGCCGTCGTCCGACGTCACCGGCAGCGAGGTGAAGCCGTACTCGTCGAAGAGGACGGCGACGTCTCGCAGCGGCGTCTCGGGGTTCACGGTCACCAGGTCTCGGGACATCACGTCCGTCGCGGCGAGCGGGCCCGCGCGATGACCGGCAGCCTGCAGTTCGGCGGCCCCGATCAGTCTCGCGAGGTCGGCGACACCGAGGTTGAGCGACTGCTCGTACCGGTCGAGGATGCCGGTCAGTTCGTCCTCGTCCAGACCGAGCCGCGCAGCGGGCGGGGGCGCCGCGTCGAACCGGCGATACGGGTAACGCCGTCCGGTCAACCGGGCGTATCCGGCGGCGAGGACCACCAGCAGGAGTGTGCCCGCGAGGACGGGCGCGAGGACGAACCGGAACCCCAGCGACTGGATCGTCTCCGGACTGAGCGCGGCTGTCATCGCCACCGCGCCGGCAGGCGGATGGACCGCGTGGCACCCGATCATCAAGGCCACGGACAGACCGACCGCGAGCGCCACCCGAAGCGCGGGCTGGCCGATGGTGAGGGTGGTCGCCACCCCCACGACCGCCGACACCGCGTTGCCGACGGTCGCGGGCCACGGCTGCGCCAACGGACTGTTCGGCGCGGCGAAGACGAGCACGGCGGTCGCCCCGAACGGCGCGATCAGGAAGAGTCCGAGCCGCAGGTCGACCCCCGACGCGGCGAGCACCAGACCGACGAGTCCGAGCGCCACCCCGGCCCCTGCTCCCGCCCGGAGGGCCTCACGGATCGAGATACCCCCGGTCACCGGGCCGAGGCCACGCAGGGCGGCGCCGACCCTGCCCGCTGGGCGCACGTTCACTCTGCTCCTCCGAAGGTCCCTGACTTGTCCGGCGTCTCACGGTAGCCACGCGGTGACGGCCGGTCGCCGCGACCCCTGTACAGCCCAGGTGTTCAGTTTCTGGACACGGCGACACGTCGGAACGGTGAGAGAAATAAGTCAGGTCGAATATGACCGAGATCACTCCACCGACCACATCACCGCCGGCACCACGCCGACCAGGAGGCCCCATGACCGCCGTCGTTCCCGACACCGCCCTGCATGAGCGCGTTCGCGATTTCATTTCCGCCGACCGTCCGATGCTGATCGGCGGCGAGTGGGTGTGGTCGGCCTCGGGCCGCACCTTCGAGACCATCGATCCCGCGACGGCGCGTCCGCTCACCTCGGTCGCCCACGGCGACGCGGCCGACATCGATCGCGCGGTCCGCGCCGCGCGCCAGGCCTTCGACGACGGCCCGTGGACCCGGATGAAGCCGAATGAACGCGAACGCCTGCTGTGGCGGGTCGGCGACATCCTCACCGAACGCGCCGAGGAGTTCGGCCAGCTGGAGGCGCTCGACAACGGCAAGGCGGCCACCATCGCCGCCGCGGTCGACACCAACTGGTCGGCCGACATCTTCCGCTACAACGCGGGCCTCGCCACCAAGATCACCGGGTCGACGGTCGACGTCTCGATGCCGTTCGTGCCCGGCGGCGAGTTCCACGCGTACACCCTGCGCGAGCCGGTCGGAGTCTGCGGCCTGATCGTGCCGTGGAACTTCCCGCTCCTGATGGCCGCGTTCAAGCTGGCCCCCGCATTGGCGGCCGGCAACACCGTCATCCTCAAGCCGGCCGAACAGACCCCGCTGACGGCCCTGCTCCTCGGCGAGGTGTTCCAAGAGGCCGGCTTCCCACCGGGCGTGGTCAACATCGTCACCGGTTACGGCGAGGCCGGCGCGGCGCTCGCCGCGCACGACGACGTCGACAAGATCGCGTTCACCGGCTCGACGGAGGTCGGCAAGAAGATCGTCGACGCCGCGAAGGGCAACCTCAAGAAGGTGTCGCTGGAACTCGGCGGCAAGAGCCCCAACATCGTCTTCGCCGACGCCGACTTCGAGAAGGCGGTCGCCGGGTCGGTCGCGGCCTGGATGTTCAACCACGGACAGTGCTGTGTCGCCGGAACACGTCTCTTCGTCGAGCGGCCGATCTTCGACGACTTCACCGCGGCCGTCGCGGAGGCGGCCTCGCAGGCCAAGATCGGACCCGGCCTCGACCCGTCGACCGAACTCGGACCGCTGGTCAGCCAAGAGCAGTTCGATCGCGTCTCGGGATACCTGGCGGCGGGCCTCGCCGACGGCGCACGGGCGCTGACAGGCGGAAAGCGTTGGGGCGACGAGGGATTCTTCATCGAACCGACCGTCTTCGTCGACGTCGCCCCGAGTTTCTCGATCGTGCGGGAGGAGATCTTCGGTCCCGTCGTCGCCGCCATGCCCTTCGATGCCGACACCGGGGTCGCGGCCGCGGCCAACGACTCCATCTACGGTCTCGCAGCAGGCATCTGGACCACGGATCTGTCCAAGGCGCACCGGACAGCTCGACAGATCAAGGCCGGCTCGGTCTGGGTGAACCAGTACAACGGCTTCGACACGGCGATGCCGTTCGGCGGTTACAAGCAGTCGGGATGGGGGCGCGAACTCGGCTCGTCGGCCATCGAGCTCTACACCCAGACCAAGGCCGTCAACATCTCGCTCTGACCCCCATCCGCCCTCGAGTACACCCAAGGAGCACGATTTCATGTCTCTCACCACCAAGGCCGCCGTCCTCACCGGACCCGGAAAGCCGTTCGAGATCGTCGAACTCGACCTCGACGAGCCCCGCGAAGGCGAGGTGCTGATCAAGTACACCGCGGCCGGGCTGTGCCACTCCGACCTTCACCTGACCGACGGCGACCTCCCGCCCCGCTATCCGATCGTGGGCGGCCACGAGGGTTCGGGGATCATCGAGGCGGTCGGCCCGGGCGTCACCAAGGTCAAGCCCGGCGACCACGTGGTCTGCAGCTTCATCCCGAACTGCGGCACCTGCCGCTACTGCTCCACCGGCCGGCAAAACCTCTGCGATATGGGCGCCACCATCCTCGAGGGCTCGATGCCCGATGGCACATTCCGATTCCACGGTGGCGGTGACGATTTCGGAGCCATGTGCATGCTCGGCACCTTCGCCGAACGCGCGACGATCTCGCAGCACTCGGTCGTCAAGGTCGACGAGTGGTTGCCGCTCGACAAGGCAGTGCTCGTCGGTTGCGGCGTGCCCTCGGGCTGGGGCACCTCGGTGTACGCGGGCGGCGTGCGTGCCGGCGACACCGTGGTGATCTACGGCATCGGCGGCCTGGGCATCAACGCGGTGCAGGGCGCGGTGTCGGCCGGGGCCAAATACGTCGTGGTCGTCGACCCGGTCGCGCTCAAGCGCGACACGGCGCTCAAATTCGGTGCCACTCATGCCTTCGCCGATGCCGCCGAGGCCGCGGAGAAGGTCAACGAACTGACCTGGGGGCAGGGTGCCGATCAGGCCCTCATCCTCGTCGGCACGGTCGACGCGGAGGTCGTGGCCAACGCGACCGCCGTCGTGGGCAAGGGCGGGACGGTCGTCATCACCGGTCTCGCCGATCCGACGAAGCTGACCGTGCAGGTCTCCGGAACCGATCTGACCCTGAACCAGAAAACCATCAAGGGCAGTCTGTTCGGCTCGGCCAATCCGCAGTACGACATCGTCAAACTGCTGCGCCTGTACGACGCGGGGCAGCTCAAGCTCGACGAACTGGTCACGCAGACCTACACCCTCGACCAGGTCAACGAGGGATACCAGGATCTGCGGGACGGCAAGAACATCCGCGGGGTCATCATCCACGCGGAGTGAATACCCGGTC
>NZ_JAMBDT010000154.1:0-8718 GCF_025143765.1 Gordonia sp. p3-SID1431 | reverse complement strand
GAGGCCGCGCGAATTAGCCCCGGCTAGGCGTTCGCGTTGGCGAACGAGTCCAGGCTGCTCGTGGCGTCGATGTACTCGGTCACCCACCGCTCGATCACCGCAGAGGTCTTCTCGACCTTGCGGAACTGCCCGACCACCTGCCCGACCGGGTTGAAGGCGACGTCGATGCTCTCGTCGGGGTACTTGTGCGTCGCGGCCACCGCCATCCCGGAGACCATGTACTGCAACGGCATCCCCAGCGGATCGGGATTCTTCGGATCCTCCCAGGCCTCGGTCCAGTCGTTGCGCAGCATGCGGCACGGCTTGCCGGTGAACGATCGGCTCCGTACGGTGTCCCGGCTGGAGGCGTCGATGTAGGTCTGCTGCTGGACCGGGGTGTTCTCAGCCTCCTCGACCATCAGCCACTGCGATCCGGTCCACGCGCCCTGCGCCCCGAGGGCCAGCGCCGCCGCGATCTGCTCACCGCTGCCGATGCCACCGGCGGCCAGAACCGGAACCGGCGCAACCTCTTTGACGACCTGCGGCCAGAGCACGATGGAGCCGACCTCGCCGCAGTGACCGCCGCCCTCGCCGCCCTGGGCGATGATGATGTCGACACCCGCATCGGCGTGCTTGCGGGCCTGCTTCGGCGATCCGCACAGCGCGGCGACCTTGCGGCCGGCGGACTGGATCTTCTCGATCATGTCGGCGGGTGGCGTCCCGAGGGCGTTCGCGATCAGGGTGACCTTGGGGTGCTGGAGCGCGATCTCGACCTGCGGCGTGGCAGTGGCCTCGGTCCAACCGAGAAGCTGCAGGGAGTTGTCACTGTCCTCGTTGAGCGGCACGCCGTGGTCACGCAGGAGCTTGCGTCCGAAGTCGAGGGTCTCCGCCGGCACCATCGACTGCAACATCTTGGTGAGTTCCTCGCCCGACATGTTCGAGTCCATGCCCTCGTACTTGTTCGGGATGACGATGTCGACGCCGTAGGGACGGTCGCCGATGTGCTCGTCGATCCAGTTGAGCTCGATCTCGAGCTCCTCGGGGGTGAAGCCAACCGCGCCGAGCACTCCGAAACCGCCCGCCTTGCTCACCGCGACCACCACGTCCCGGCAGTGGGTGAACGCGAAGATCGGGAACTCGATACCGAGCTCGTCGCAGATCGGGGTGTGCATGGAGGACTCCTCGCCCGTCAGAAGAACAACCAGAATTAGAACGTGTTCTACTCTGGATACCAGGCGAGGCGGTCACGGACAAGCGAGCGGGGAGAACTCGGGTCCCGGCGCCGGGAGCGAAGCGAGCGGGCCGAATCGACCCGGCGCCGGGAGCGAAGCGAGCGGGCCGAATCTACCCGGCGCCGGGAGCGAAGCGAGCGGGCGAATCTACCCGGTCACTGCCGGTAGGGCTGCCTCGCCGTCTCCGGGCTGCCGTAGGTGATGGCGCGCTCCCGCCGAGTGTCGGTGAGCAGCGTTGCGCCCCATGTCATGACGGTTCCCATCCGGTTGCGGACACCCGCCAGGAAGGCGATGTGGATGACGCCCCAGGCCACCCAACCGAGGAACCCCGACAGCTGGAGCGGGCCGGACTGGACGATCGCGTGGCGGCGGGCGATGTAGGCCGCGGTCCCCAGATCGCGGTATCTGAACGGAGTTCTTTCCCGTTGGCCGGCAACAGTTTCCGCGATCACCGCCCCGGCATGCCGGCCGCCCTGCATCGCCACCTCGGCGACCCCGGGCAGGTCTCGGTAGGAACTCATGTCGCCGCAGACGAAGATGTCGGGATGGCCCGGGACCGAGAGATCGTCCTCGACCGGTATCCGCCCGCCGCGGTCCTGTTCGACACCCAGCGACCGGGCGAGTGTGGTGGCGAAGGGGACGGCCTCGACGCCCGTCGTCCACAGCGTCGTGCGCGCCGGGTAGACGTTCTTGGTCCCGTCGGCCTTGCGGGTCGTCTCGACGTGGTCCTCTCCGACCCCGGTGACGTGCACGCCGAGGTGGGTCTCGACGCCGAGGCTGTCGAGCGTGCGCTGGGCGCTGTCCGAGAGCCGCGTCGAGAACGACGGCAGCACGCGGTCGCCGCCGTGGAGCAGCAGCACCCGCGCCTGCGCCGGATCGATCGCGTCGAACTCACGCTCGAGCGCCAGGGTCGCGACCTCCCGGATCTGTCCGGCGAGCTCGACGCCGGTCGGGCCGCCGCCCGCCACCGCGAAGGTGAGCCAGGACCGCTGCTCCTCCGGGTCGGTGATCGTCTCGGCCATCTCGAACGCGGCCATGATCTTGCGGCGGATCGACAGCGCGTCATCGAGCGTCTTCATCCCGGGCGCGAACTCCGCGAACGCCTCGTTGCCGCGGTAGGCGGTGCGCATGCCGGCGCCGACCACGAGGTAGTCGTAGCCGAGACGGAACGACGACCCGTCGATGCGGTCGACCGTCACCTCGTGACCCTCGACGTCGATGCCCGACGCCTCGCCGAGGACGACGTCGAGGTTCTTGTGCCGACGGGTCAGATGCCGAACCGGGCTGGAGATCGCGCCCTCGGACAACAGACCAGTGGCGCACTGGTACAGCAGCGGCTGGAACAGATGGCTGGTCCCGCGGTCGACGATGGTGACGTCGACCGGCTCGTTCTTGAGCCTGCGGGCGCAGTGCATACCCGCGAATCCGGCACCGATCACAACAACTCTGGGTCTCGAGGGGGCCATTCGACCGATTGTTCCAGACATTTCGCGGTTCTCGACGGGTGTTTACCGCCTCTACGGACGGGTATGCCTCGCGACGTGGAAGCCAAAGTCACCTTGACCGTGAACGGTGCCGAACACGACGTCGTCGTGGACACGCGAACAACACTGCTCGACGGTCTGCGTGACCGGCTGGGCATCTTCTCGCCCAAGAAGGGCTGCGATCACGGTCAGTGCGGTTCGTGCACCGTGCTGGCCGACGGCAGGCGCATCGTCAGTTGCCTGTCCTTCGCCGTCTCCTACGAAGGCAGCGACATCGTCACCGCCGAGGGCCTGGGCGACGGTGACGAGCTACACGACATGCAGCAGGCGTTCATCGACGAGGACGCCTTCCAATGCGGCTACTGCACACCCGGCCAGCTGTGCTCGGCCATCGGGATGCTCGACGAGGCGAAACAGGGGTATCCCAGCCACGTCACCGAGGACCTCGACCCGTCGTCGAGCGGCGACGCGAGTCCGTTGGCCGACGACGAGATCCGGGAACGGATGAGCGGCAACCTCTGCCGATGCGCGGCGTACCCGAACATCCTCGCGGCGATCCGACAGGCGGCCGATCGATGATCCCGTTCACCTACGAGCGTGCGACCGACGTCCCCGCCGCCGTGAACTTCCTGCGGGATCACGACGGCGCGAAGCTGATCGCCGGCGGCACCAACCTGGTCGACCACATGAAGCTGGGCGTCGCCGACCCGCCGGCGCTGCTCGACATCTCCCGCCTGCCGCTCGACGACATCACCGAACGCCCCGACGGCTCGCTCCGGCTCGGCGCCACCGCCCGCAACGCCGACACCGCCGCCCATCCCCTCGTCCGGCGCCGCTACCCCGTCCTGGCCCGCGCCCTGCTCTCGGGCGCCTCGCCGCAGTTGCGCAACCTCGCGACCAATGCGGGAAACCTGTTGCAGCGCACCAGATGCGTCTACTTCCAGGACGTCACGACCCCGTGCAACAAGCGGACACCGGGCTCGGGCTGCTCGGCCGTCGGCGGATACACGCGGTATCACGCCATCCTGGGAGCATCCGACACCTGCGTCGCGACCCACCCCTCCGACATGGCGGTGGCCCTCACGGCCCTCGACGCGCGCATCGTCGTGCAAGGCCCCGACGGCGAGCGCGTGGTGGACATCGGTGACTTCTACCGGCTCCCGGGTGAACATCCCGAACGCGACACGGTGCTCGAGCCGCACGATGTCATCGTGGCCATCGACGTGCCACCCCCCCTGCCCGACTCGTCGTCGACCTACCGCAAGGTGCGCGACCGTGCGTCGTACGCCTTCGCGCTCGTGTCCGTCGGGGCCGAGGTGAGCATGGACGGCGACGCCATCGGCGAAACGCGGATCGCGTTCGGCGGTGTCGCGCACAAGCCCTGGCGGGCCGCGCGGGCCGAAGAGGTGCTGCGTGGTCAGCGCCCTTCGACCGAATTGTTCGCCGCGGCAGCCGATGCCGAACTCGGCGAGGCCCGTGCACTCGAGGGCAACGAGTTCAAGGTGCCCCTCGCACGCCGCACCCTGATCGCCACCCTGCGGGAGCTGAGCACTCGATGACCGCGATCGGTACCTCCCACGCCCGCATCGACGGCGCCGACAAGGTGCGCGGCACCGCGCCGTATGCCTACGAGCACCTCACCGAGGCCGCGTACCTGTGGCCGATCACCGCGACCATCGCGCGCGGACGCATCACCGGATTCGACACGACCGCAGCCGAATCGACGCCCGGCGTGCTCTTCGTGCTCACCCCGGACAATGCACCGGAACTGGCCGACACCTCCAGCGGCGACCTCACGATCCTGCAGTCGCCCGAAATCGCCTACCGCGGGCAGCTCGTCGGCGCCGTCGTCGCGGAGAGTCCCGAGACGGCGCGTGAAGCCGCCTCGGCGGTGACCGTCACCTATGACGAGGACGCCCACGACACCGAGTTCCGCGTCGATCACCCCGACAGCTACCGGCCCGAACAGGTCAACGGCGGGTTCGAGCCCACCTCACAGGACGGCCACCCCGATCGAATCCTGGACGAGGCGGCCAGTACCGCCGGCGGGGACACCGTCACGGTCGACCAGTGGTACTCCACCCCGGAGGAACACAACAACCCGATGGAGCCGCACACCGTGGTGGCCACCTGGGATGCGGATGCCGCTGTCCTCACGCTCTACGACTCGACCCAGTCGACCCAGGGCGTGGTGTCCTCGCTGGCGCCGGTGCTGGGTCTCGAACCCGAGCAGATGAGGGTGATCGCGCCGCACGTCGGCGGTGGATTCGGGTCGAAGGGCTCGCCGCACTCGCACGACGTGCTCGCGGCCATGGCGGCCATGCGCCTGCCCGGTCGTCCGGTGAAGTTCGCGGTGACCCGGCAGCACATGTTCGTCTACGTCGGACACCGCGCGCCCACCCAATCCCGTCTGCGGCTGGCCGCCGATCGCAACGGCCACATCACCGCGATGGTGCACGAGGCGTTCACCCACAGCGCACACGCCGGGGAGTTCGCCGAGCAGGCCGCGGTCACCTCACGATCGATGTACTCGGCCGACCATCGGCGGACCGATCACCACGTCGTCCCCCTCGATGTCCCGGTCCCGTTCTGGATGCGTGCGCCCGGCGAGGCTCCGGGGATGTTCGCCGGCGAGGTCGCCATGGACGAACTGGCACATGCCCTCGACCTCGATCCGATCGAGTTGCGTGTGCGCAACGAACCGCCCGAGGACCCCGAGACGGGCAACCCGTGGTCGTCGCGGCGGCTGCTCGACTGTCTCCGCGAGGGAGCCCGACGATTCGGCTGGGAGCGGCGTGTGGCGGAGCCGGCGGCCCGCCGGAACGGTCGGCAGCTGGTCGGCCTGGGGGTCGCGTCGTCGACCTATCCCCACATGGTGCAGCCGGGCAACGCGGCGTCGATCACCCATCGCGACGGGCGGTACACGGTCCGGATCGCCGCCACCGACATCGGCACCGGTGCGTGGACGACCCTGAAGATCATCGCCGCCGACGCGCTCGACGTACCCACCGACGTCGTCGACATCGAGATCGGCGACAGCGCGCTGCCCAGCGCGACCGTCGCCGGCGGTTCGTCGGGCACCTCGTCCTGGGGATCGGCCATCGTCACCGCCGCGCATCAGTTCCGTGCACGTTTCGGCGACGATCCGCCTCCGGACGCCGAACTCAGCGCGGAGGCGGCGGACAACCCCGATCTCGAGAAGTTCACCGTGGCCTCGTTCGGCGCGCACTTCGTCGAGGTCGGCGTCGACATCGACACCGGGGAGATCCGCATCCCGCGCATGCTCGGGGTGTTCTCCATCGGCCGCGCCATCAACCCGCGCACCGTCCGTTCGCAACTCATCGGCGGCATGACCTTCGGTATCTCGATGGCGTTGCACGAGGAGAGCGTCCGCGATCACCGGTTCGGCCACGTGGTCACGCAGGATCTCGCCGAGTACCACATCCCCGTGCACGCCGACATCGCCGACGTCGACGCGATCTGCCTCGACGACCGCGACGAACACGCCACCCCGATGGGTTCGCGCGGAGCGGGCGAGATCGGGATCGTCGGCAGTGCCGCCGCGGTGGTCAACGCGATCTACAACGCCACCGGGGTACGGGTCCGGGACCTGCCGGCGCACCTCGACGATCTACTCGGCGGACTGCCTGACCAGTAGTCGCCGCCCTGCGGTGCGGAGTCAGGCCGCGCCCGGGTAGCTCGACCACCCCGGTACCGGCTGCTGGGCCGGCCACGGCTCGGTGTCGGCCATCGGCAGCCAATGCGGCATACCGTCCGGAGTCATTGCGGCGCATGCCTTCTGATCCGGGGTCGGCGTCGGATACAGGGCCGCGAAGTCGTAGCGGGAGGTGTACCAGCCGCCGAACACGTCGGCGCCGGGCGTCCGCTCACCCCCGCGTGGTGCGGCCGCGGGATCGGTTCCCACCCGGCGGATGTCGATCTCCACCGGCCGCGGGGTGTCGTATCCGACGGTCCACGCACCGTTCTGCTGCACCGACCGATACCCGTGACGGCACATCACGATTCGCGCCCAACCGTTGTCGTCGACGCGGCGCAACCCCTGATAGAAGGCGGTGCCGACCTCGCGGCCCGAGGTCGACTGGATCGTGGGGTACGCCGTCACCATCTGGTCGATGTTCGACGGCGCGGCGTCGGCGAAACCGGGGTAGCCCCACCGCGCCGACCGTCCGGCGTTGGCGAGTTCGAAGGACTCGGTGAAGGCTCGGACGAAGGTGCCCTCGGCGGACTGCGGATCGAGGACACCGGTCGCGGTCCAGCGGAAGGTGGTGTCGAATCCGGGCGGCAGATGCGCGTCCTGCGCGGCGCGGGCCGGCGGTGTCCGCTCCGGTACGTCGGGCCCGGTGGCGCATGCCGCGAGGCCGGCTCCCACGACGAGCGCGGCGAGAATCGCGGTGAGGCGTCGACGACGATCGTGCGCCACGGTGATCACCCGCTTCGACGAGAGTGCGGTCCGTTACCCGGCTATGTCTGCACCCTAGACATGGACGCTTGTCCCACGTGGGATCACCGTGCACCGGAACGGCGACGAGAAGGTCTCGAAATGGGCACGCTGAACCCAGGTCAGGGCCGCTTGTCGATGTCCACGCCGGACGCCAGATCTCCGCACTCGACGCGGGTCACCGCCCGGGACCGGAGATACACCTGAGCACCCACGTCACCATCGACCACACGCAGAGCCGGTCCGAAATGGTCGGCACCGATGTACACCGGGTGCCCCGGACTGCCGTCGAAGACCGCTCGCGCGAGAAGGGCGCGGTCACCCGATGCCGCGCCCAGGACGCGGGCGACGACGTCGGCTCCCGTGGCCGGGGTGTCGACCACGTGCACGGTCAGCCCCGCCGCGTCCGGTCGTCCCATCGCCCACCGCAGGGCCGCCGCCACCGTGGCGCCGACGCCGTCGGCCCAGTCCTCGACAATCAGCGTCTCGGCACCGGCCGGTGGTTCGACGACCGCGGCGCCCATGGCGACCGTCACCTCGGAGCAACCGCCGTCGCGCAACGCCGCGACCGCCCGCTCGAGCCACCGGCCGTCGTGCGCGAGGATCTTCGGCATCCCGTACCTGGTCCCGGCTCCGGCGGCGAGTACCACACCGAGCACCCGTCCCGCGGGGTCGTCCGGGGGCGCTGCCCCGGTGACGTCGTCCATCGCCCCATCTTCCACGCGCCGTCTGCGCCCACGCCTCCTAGGCTGGTCATCATGCGGCTCAACGAGACGGACGACGACGAAGCCCGTGCAGCGCTGCGCAGCTGTTGCGCATCGACGGCCTGGATCGAGCGCATGATGCTCGCGCGGCCCTTCGGCGATGTACCCGCTGTGCTCGATGCCGCCGATCGAGCACTGGCCGAGATCAGCGAGGACGACCTCGACGAGGCGCTCGCCGGGCATCCGCGGATCGGTGACCGGCCCGACAACGCCTCGTCGGCGCGCGAACAGTCCGGGGTGGCGGGCTCGTCGGCCTCGGTGCTCGCCGAGCTGAGAGACGCCAATGTCGCCTACGAGGCGCGGTTCGGGCACGTCTACCTGGTCTTCGCGAACGGGCGGCCCGCCGACGAGCTGCTCGCCATCCTCCGGACGCGGATGACCAACGACGCCTCCACCGAACGCCGGGTACTGCGTGCGGAACTGGCGAAGATCAACCGCGCCCGCCTGCTCCGTATGCTGTCGACCGAGCACGCCGCCGACGAAGGGATTTCGAGATGACCGGTCTGTCCACGCACGTCCTCGACGCGGTGTCGGGTTCACCCGCCGTCGGCCTCGAGGTGTCCCTCCAGGATGCGTCGGGGACCGAATTGTCCAGCGGCAGCACCGATTCCGACGGTCGCATCACCTCAGTCAACACCGAGGCGCTCGTCCCCGGGATCTACCACCTCGTCTTCGACACCGGGAACTGGTTCGCCGACAACGACATCAAGGGTTTCTATCCCGAGATCGACATCTGTTTCGAGATCGACGATCCCGAGCGGCATCACCATGTACCGATCCTGTTGAGCCCCTTCGCCTAC
>NZ_JAMBDT010000153.1:0-8966 GCF_025143765.1 Gordonia sp. p3-SID1431 | reverse complement strand
ACACGGCCGCACCGGCCGCTGGCGGATGGCCGCCGCCGATGGTGGTGGCCGACCGGGTCTGCAAGAGCTTCGGTTCGGTCCAGGTCCTCAAGGGGATCTCGCTGGAGGTGGCGCGCGGCGAGGTGCTGTGTCTCATCGGTCCGTCGGGATCGGGGAAGTCCACGTTCCTCCGCTGTGTGAACCACCTCGAAGTCGTCAACGCCGGCCGGCTCTACGTCGACGGTGATCTGATCGGCTACCGGGAACGCAACGGCAAGCTCCACGAGATGAGTGCCAAGGACGCGGCGACCCAGCGACGCGACATCGGCATGGTGTTCCAGCATTTCAATCTGTTCCCGCACCGCACGGCCCTCGAGAACGTGATCGAGGCGCCGATGCAGGTGAAGCGTCAGTCGCGTTCGGAGGCGGTCGACAAAGCCCGCTATCTACTGGACCGGGTTGGCCTGTCCGACCGGTCCGACGCCTATCCGGCCCAGCTGTCGGGTGGCCAGCAGCAGCGTGTCGCGATCGCGCGTGCGCTCGCGATGGACCCCAAACTCATGTTGTTCGACGAACCCACCTCGGCGCTCGACCCCGAACTCGTCGGCGATGTCCTGAAGGTGATGCGTGAGCTGGCTGCGTCGGGCATGACCATGCTGGTCGTCACGCACGAGATGGGTTTCGCCCGGGAGGTCGCCGACCAGCTCGTGTTCATGGACGGCGGCGTCGTCGTGGAGAAGGGGAACCCTCGTCAGGTCCTCGCCGATCCGAAGGAACAGCGCACCCGGGAGTTCTTGTCGAAGCTGCTGTGAGCGCCGCTAGTCGGCCTTGTGGCTACAGAAGATGGCTGTTCCCGGGAAGTAGCTGCCGCGCAACGGGCTCCACTGCCCCCAGGTGCGGTCGAAACCGTCAGGCCATTCGGGTTCGATGATGTCGTCGAGAACGAATCCGGCGGCCCGGAGTTCGCGAACACGGTCGCCGATGGTGCGGTGGTGTTCGACGTAGGTCAACGTTCCGTCGGCATCGGTCTCGGTGTACGGCGTGCGGTTGAAATAGGGAATGCGTACGGTCAGGCCCTCCGGCCCGGGATCGTCGAGGAACATCCAGCGCATCGGGTGATTGACGGCGAAAACCCAACGCCCCCCGGGTTTCAGGACCCGTGCGACCTCGCTCATGACGCCGGCCGAGTCGGCGACGAACGGTACCGCGCCGAAGGCCGAACACGCGGCGTCGAACGACGCGGACGCGAAGGGCAGGGTCTCGGCGGTCGCCTGGACGAGCGGGACCCGCACCCCTTCGGCGGCCATCGCGTCGAGTCCGATGCCCAGCATCCGGCGCGACAGGTCGACGCCCACTGCGCGCGCGCCGTGCGCGGCCAGCCACCGGGCGCAGGGCGCCGAACCGCAGCCGATCTCGAGGATGTCCTGGTCTTCGATGTCCCCCAACAGCCGTACATCGGCCTCGCGTAAACCCTCCGGACACCACACGAAATCCCCGCCCGCGGCATGGGCACCGAGAAAGTCGCCGTGCTCGACGTGGTAGTTCTCCGCGTCGTGATCCCACCACCACCGGCTGGCACGGTCACTGGTCGCCGAGTCCACGTCGCCGAGGACCCTCGGGGGGCGGCTCGACCCCGGGCCGTTCGATGTCGTTTGTTCGGATTCCGCCTGGTTGGGGGACATCCTGCGATGATAAGGCCATGGTCTGTCTCACTCTGCTGGGTCCGGTGGACACACCGGATGACGCGGGTGTGTCCCGACCGCAGTTCGGCACCCCTCGCCTCCGCTGTCTGCTCGCCGCGCTGGCATTGCGCGCGAATGCGGTGGCCGATGTGGACTGGCTGACCGACATCCTGTGGGCCGACGCGCCGCCGGCCACACCTGAGTCGGCCCTGCACAACCTCGTTTTCCGACTGCGAACCACCTTGCGGCGACGTCAGGTCGACGGCCGTCTGCGAGTCGTCACGACCGCGCCCGGGTACACGCTCCTCGTCGATCGGACCGATGTCGACGCACTGCTCTTCGACGACACCGTGGCACGGGCCGTCGCCGTCGTCGATGCCGAGCCACAGCTGGCTGTCGATCTGCTCGACCAGGCCGAGAGTCTGTGGCATGGAACGCCATACGGCGAGTTCGCCGACTGTGCCTGGGCGCAGCCGGAGGTCGGGGCGCTCCTCGAACGGCGTGTCCTGGCCGCGGAGACGGCTGCCGATGCCCTGGTCACCCTCGGCCGTCCGGAAGACGCCTATGTCCGGTTGCTGCCCTTCGCCGATGATCATCCCTATCGCGAGGGGCTCCACCTCAGGGTCATGGCGGCGTTGTGGCGGACGGATCGCGCGGCCGAGGCGCTCGATGCCTACCAACGGTTGCGTCGACGCCTCGCGGAGGACCTCGGCACGGACCCGGCCCCGTCGGTCCGCGAACTGCATGCCCGCATCCTCGACGGGGACCCGCCGCCGCGCCGCGTCCGCGGCGATGGGCGGCCGGAACGAACAGTCGCGGTACCACATACCGAAATCGGCGCGGCGAACCATGATTCGGGCCAGCTGATCGGCCGGGATGCCGACCTGACTGGCCTGACGGCAACCGTGCGGGGACGCGGGGTCTTCACGGTCCTCGGCCCCGGTGGTGTTGGCAAGACGGCGCTTGTCCGGCACCATGTCCGGTCGCCGAGTGACCGTCCCGTCTGGTTCGCCGAACTGGCAGCGGTCGCGAGCCGCGACGCGGTGGTGCACCTGGTGGCTTCGGCGACGGGCCTGTCGATGCGTCGCGATGTCGCGGCCCTGGACGCACTCACCGGCGCGCTGACCGGTCGACGCGGACTGCTCGTGCTCGACAATTGTGAGCACGTCCTCGAGGCAGCGGTCGAACTCGTTGTCGCGCTGCAGGATCGGTGCCCCGATATCACGGTGCTCGCGACCTCACGGGTGCCGCTGGGAATTGCCGCCGAACAGATCATCTCCCTTGACCCACTTCCGGTGCCGGACGTGGATGCGGCGCCCGCCGCCATCGAGTCGTCGGATGCCGTCCGGCTGTTCTGTGTCCGTGCCCGGGCACGCGATGCACGCTTCGAGCTGAACGAGGCAACGGCGCCGGCGATCGCGGAGATCTGCCGACGGCTCGACGGCCTGCCGCTCGGCGTCGAGCTCGCGGCGACGAAGGCGCGCGCGATACCGCCGGCAGTGCTCGTCGACCGACTGCACTGGCGTTTCCGGGTCCTGCGCGGTCCGCGCGGGATCGCGCCCCGGCACCGGAGCCTGCACGCACTCGTCGACTGGTCCTATGGACTGCTGAGCGACTCGGCGCGTGGTCTGTTCGACGTCCTCAGCATCTTCCCCTCCCGGTTCGGACTCGACGATGCGGAGTTCCTGGCCGCGGCGACGGGAGTGCTGGACCGCGAAGACGTGGCCGATGCGATGGCCGAACTGGTCGACGCGTGCATGGTGTCGGTCGATCCGGGGGGCTACCTCCTCTTGGAGACGTTGCGTGCCTTCGGTATCGATGCACTGGCGAGTCGGGACGCCCTCGACGGTGCGCGGTGTGCGCACACCGCGTGGGTCGCGGATTGGCTCGGTCCGTTGGGGTGCGAGGTCTACGGTCGCGGACACCTCGACGCCGCGCGCCTGATCGATGAACGGCTCGATGACGTGCGGCAGGCGATCGACCATGCGAGTGTTCACGATCCCGCTCTCGCCGACACGATCCTGCAGGGGTCGATCCCCTTCCTCGAACTGACCATGAGTCCGGAGGTCACCGCATGGGCGCGGATGCTCATCGACCGTCACGACGACTCGTCGCTCGGGTCCGCGGTGTGGGCGGTGTCGGCCGGCGGTGCCCGCTTCGATGGCGACCTGCCGACCGCGCGGCGGTGCACGCGCCGGGGCCTCGACGCCGGCCCAGACCCGTCGGTCCGCGTCTACCTCCACATGATGCTCGTGGACATCGGCCTGTTTCAGGGGGATCTCGACACTGCGCTCGACGACGCGCGGACGTTCCGCGAACTCGCACTGGCGGCCGGGATGCCGGGGGCGGCGCACATGGCCGACATCAGTGCACTGCTCATCCGCGCCTACCGCGGCGAGGACGCGTACCCGGCTGCGCGGTCCCTCGAGATCGCCTGTGCCACAGCGGGTGAAGACGTTGTCGCGGCCTGGTGTCGCTACGTGTCCGGCGAGTGTCTGCTCGACGCCGATCCCGGGCGGGCGCGGCAACTCCTCGAGGGTGCCATCGAGTCCGCGCGCCGGCACGGTGACCGGTATCTGCTCGGGGTGGCGATGGCGTCGCGGGCGTCGATCGAGGCCCGTTCCGGCGCAACCGACGCCGCCGCCCGGTCGTACGTGGAGGTGCTCGAGCATTTTCGGCAAGCGGGAAACTGGACGAATCAGTGGGTGACCCTGCGCTCGGTGATCGACGTCCTGGTCGATCTCGGGCGGTGCGAACAGGCCGCTCTGATCCTCGGTGCCACCCGGCGAGCACACGAGGTGGCCGGGTCCGATCCGTTCGGGAACGACGTCGGGCGACTTGGTTCCGTCGAGAATCGAATCCGAGCCGCGCTGGGCGAGGCGGTGACGGACGATCTCGTCGCGACCGGTGCCGCCACGGCTCCGTCCGATGTCGTCGACGTCGCCGTCACCTCGTTGCGGGCCGGGCGCGCACCGGCGGGGTCAGGTCGTCAGCTCGTAGAAGCGGAAGAAGCTGAAGTCCTCGATGGGTAGGACCGTCACGCCCGCGTAACCCGCGTCGTGCGCGTACCGACGCAGCGTCGACGGTCGGAACACCGTGCCGGTGGCCGCGGACGGTGGTGAACTCATCGAGTCCGGCAGACACACCAGCAACGAGAACCCGTACATGATCTTGTCGAGATCGTCTGCGGGACCGTCGAACTCGTCGGATACGGCTTCGTCCATGACGATCAGCGAAGCTCCGGGCGCCAGTGCGCGCCGGACCGCGGCGAGGACCTCGACCGGCCGCGGCATGTCGTGTAGGCACTCGAACGCGAAGGCGGCGTCGAACGGGCCGTGCGCCGCGGCCTCGTCGCCGTCGGCGACGAGGAACGTCACGCGGTCGGTGACACCCGCCGCCTCGGCATGCGCACGGGCCATCCGTACCGACGCCTCGTCGACGTCGAGCCCGATGAAGGTGGCCTCCGGGTAGGCCCGCGCGAGTGCGATGGTCGAGTGGCCCGCTCCGAACCCGACGTCGGCGATCCGCGCCCCGGGCCGGGACAACCGCTCGTGCAGGGCTTCGACACCCGCCAGCGCGGGCGCGAGGCGTGCGTCGAACCAGGGCCGGTTGAGATCGGCCTGGCACTCTCGCGCGTCGGCGCCCAGGGTTTCCCAGCTCACGCCCCCACCGTTCCGGTAGGCATCGAGCAACTCCGGCAGATGGCGTGCCGACGCTGCGAACATGCGGGGGAGGGCGCCGAGGTACGACAGGCTGGTGGTGTCGGTGAGTACCTCGGCGACGCCCGGCGAGATCGCGAAGGTGTGCGGCCGGGTGGTCAGGTCCGCGTCGAGAATGCCGAAGGCGCTCTGCATCTCCAGCCATTCCCGGGCATAGCGTGCGTTGGTGTCGGTTCGTTCGGCCAACCCGTCGGCGGTGAGGGGTCCCGATTCGGCCAGGCATCGGTACCACCCGAGGCGCTCGCCGAGGTACACGCTCATGGTCTCGGCGGTGGCGAGCGTCGAACCGAAGAGTCGTTCGGCGAACTCGTCGGCGCTCGGTGCTGGTCGGTCGGTGGAGGATCTCAGTGTTTCGGTCATGCCCAGATCATCGGGCCGTGGGCTCTCAAGTCACTCTCATCGTGATCTCGGAGTTCTTCACCCGGTGCCGGTGGGACGCGCTCGTCGCCGTGGCGACGACGTGGGTCACAACCTTCGACGACCCCGGGTCCGAAGACCCTGCTTGGGTAACCTGAGCGCCGTGGGCGACCAGACTTGCCGATGCGGTCACGACCGATCGGCTCACGAGCACTACCGGACGGGTACGGATTGCGCGCTCTGCGGCGAGCGGTCCTGCCCGCGGTTCCGTCCGGACTCCCGGCTTCGTCGGCTACTCGGCGCGTTGCCGGGCCGACGGGGGAACGGCGGCTCCTCCGTCTGACTCCGCAGCGCGATCAGCAGGCCCGCCCCGCGAGCACGACGTCGGTTCCCGCATCTGGGTCCCAGCGTCGCAGTGCGGTGAACTCGCCGACGATCTCGGCGCGGATGTCGAGGATGTCGAAGGCGCGGACGAGCTGTTCGGCGTCCATCCGCCGCGCGAGGGTGACGTGCGGGGTCCACTGCCCGGGAACGGTGTGCGCGAATGGCATTCGGCGACCATCGGTCGAGGCTGTCGGCGTGTCGGCCGGCTCGGGGTCGACGAACTCGGCGGACAGTCGCGAGACCTGGGCGTGGACCGACAGTAGTTCGCTCGACGGCACCACGAGCCGCGCGAGCGTGGATCGTCGACCGCCGCCGAAGACGATCGGAGCGCCGAGCCGCATGCCCACCGGCAGACGCATGGCGACCGCGGCCAGTGCCGCATCGGCGTTCCCGTCGATCCGGGACGCGGCCACCAGCGTCACGTGGGGCCGATTCGTCGGCGACGCGACGCGACCCTGATGGGGGAGTCCGGCTGCGGCGAGGGCGTCCCATTCGGCCCGAACCTGCTGGTCGGACGAGTCGTCGAGGAGGAGTTCGAGTGAGTGCGCCACGTGGGGATCGTCTCATTCTCCGCCGGGCCGCACGTCCTGGCGGCCTCGTGAGACGAGCCATTTGCCCAGCACAATGCCGCTGGAGTAGGCTTCTACACGCGCGTGTGCCCGATGACGCGCGGTTCGCACCTGCCCTGACCGGTGACAGGCCGGTCCAGGTGGTGTCGATCAACAGAGCTTTGCAGAATCGTACCTACTACACACCTGTCCGGAGCAACTCAACATATGTCGTCCCCCACGATCACCTCGCCGCAAGTAGCCGTCAATGACATCGGCACTGCCGAGGACTTTCTCGCCGCCATCGACTCCACGATCAAGTACTTCAACGATGGCGACATCGTGGAAGGCACCATCGTCAAGGTCGACCGGGACGAGGTTCTGCTCGACATCGGTTACAAGACCGAAGGCGTCATCCCTTCTCGCGAACTGTCGATCAAGCACGACGTCGACCCCAATGAGGTCGTCAACGTCGGTGACGAGGTCGAAGCCCTGGTCCTCACCAAGGAGGACAAAGAAGGCCGTCTGATCCTCTCCAAGAAGCGTGCGCAGTACGAGCGGGCTTGGGGCACCATCGAGGAGCTCAAGGAGAAGGACGAGGCCGTCAAGGGCACCGTCATCGAGGTCGTCAAGGGCGGCCTGATCCTGGACATCGGCCTGCGCGGCTTCCTCCCGGCATCGCTCGTGGAGATGCGCCGCGTCCGCGATCTGCAGCCGTACATCGGCAAGGAGATCGAGGCCAAGATCATCGAACTCGACAAGAACCGCAACAACGTGGTCCTGTCGCGTCGCGCATGGCTCGAGCAGACCCAGTCCGAGGTCCGCAGCGAGTTCCTGCACCAGCTGCAGAAGGGCCAGGTCCGCAAGGGCGTCGTGTCCTCGATCGTCAACTTCGGTGCGTTCGTCGATCTCGGCGGCGTCGACGGTCTGGTCCACGTCTCCGAGCTGTCCTGGAAGCACATCGATCACCCGTCCGAGGTCGTCGCCGTCGGCGACGAGGTCACCGTCGAGGTCCTCGACGTCGATCTGGACCGCGAGCGTGTGTCGCTGTCGCTCAAGGCAACTCAGGAAGATCCCTGGCGCCAGTTCGCCCGCACCCACGCCATCGGCCAGATCGTGCCGGGCAAGGTCACCAAGCTGGTGCCGTTCGGTGCGTTCGTCCGGGTCGACGAGGGCATCGAGGGTCTGGTCCACATCTCCGAGCTGGCCGAGCGCCACGTCGAGGTGCCGGATCAGGTCGTCTCCGTCGGTGACGACGCGATGGTCAAGGTCATCGACATCGACCTGGAGCGTCGTCGGATCTCGCTGAGCCTGAAGCAGGCCAACGAGGACTACACCGAGGAGTTCGACCCCTCGAAGTACGGCATGGCCGACAGCTACGACGAGCAGGGCAACTACATCTTCCCCGAGGGCTTCGACGCCGAGACCAACGAATGGCTCGAAGGCTTCGAGAAGCAGCGTGAGGCATGGGAGGCCCGGTACGCCGAGGCCGAGCGTCGCCACAAGATGCACACCGCCCAGATGGAGAAGTTCGCCGCTGCTGCCGCAGAGGCCGCCAACGCCCCGACCGACTACTCGTCGGCGTCGGAGAGCCGCGGCGGATCGTCGTCGAGCAGCAGCTCGACCGGCGGATCGTCGGCCGGCGGTTCGCTGGCCAGCGACGAGCAGCTCGCCGCACTGCGTGAGAAGCTGTCGGGCAACGCCTGACACGCCTCGCTCACCGAGCACCATGAAGAAGCCCTCCCGGGAAACCGGGAGGGCTTCTCTCGTTCTCACACTCGGCGGTCAGTCGGGCGGCCCGGTCCGACGCCCCGCACTCCAATAATCGCGGGCGTCGAAAGTCGTCAGGGCCGCCCACCGCAGCGGCATCCGGCTCGGTGGTCCATCCGGGTGTTCCGCGCCACCGGCAACTCCGCTGAGCCGTGCCTCGAAGTCGCGTAGGCGGAGGGCCAGCGAGGGCTCTCGATCGACGGCCGCGGCGAGGGAATAGAGCGTGGCGAGGATGTGCAGGCACCGGTCGCCGCGGGCGCGGCAGGAGCAGTCGGCGACCTCGAGAACCGGTGACGACCACGACGCCGCTTCGATGAGGCGACGATGCATGTCATCGGTCGGTTCGGTGGACTCGCCGAGCACCTCCCGCAGCGTCGTCGCGGTCGCGGGGGACATGGCATCGAACTCGAGATGTGCCATCGATGCCTCGCCGCCACGCTGCACCAGACCGCTGACCGAACGTCCGTCGACGGTGAGCGTGACGCCGCCGTTGCGGGCGACACTGCGGGCTCGTGGCGCCGAGGCGT
>NZ_JAMBDT010000152.1:0-9007 GCF_025143765.1 Gordonia sp. p3-SID1431 | reverse complement strand
CCGCACCGCGGCCGGCCGGGGGTCCGCGCCCGGTACCGCCCGCGCCGATCCCCCCGTCGGGGACCCCGCCGCGTCCGTCGGGCCCGCCGCCACGGCCGGCCCCGCACGAAAAGGCCCCGCACGATCAGGCCCCGGCGATGACCTCGATGGTCAAGACCGACGACCGGCCCGCCGACGCGCGCCCCGGTGCGTCGTCGAAGCCCGGCGAGTGATCGGACGAGGTCCGGGTGCCGTTCTGGGGTGAGCTGCTGGTCGCAGCGGTGATCTTGGTGGGCCTGGTGGGCATCGTCGTGCCGATCCTGCCCGGCACCTTGCTCATCGTCGGCGCACTGTTCGTCTGGGCCCTCGTCGTGGGTGGTTGGGCCTGGTCGGTATTCGCTTTGGCCCTCGTCGTCATCGGCGTCGGCGAGGTGCTCAAGTACCTGATCGCGGGCCGGTCGCTGCGTGCGGACGCGATCCCGAACCGCACGATCGTGGTCGGGGGCCTGGTCGGCATCGTCGGCTTCTTCGTCGTCCCCGTCATCGGCCTGCTGCTCGGCTTCATCGTGGGCGCGCTGGCATCGGAACTCGTCCGCACGCGCAGCTTCGACGGCGCGTGGCGGGGCGCGTTCTCGGCGCTGAAGGCGGCGGTGAAGACGATCGGCATCGAACTCCTCTTCGCGCTGATCGCGACGGGCATCTGGACCGGCGGCGCCTTCACCTGGTGACCGAACGGGTCGCGGCGCCGGCCGTGACCTGCCAGTATCAAATCTTGTGATCGCGGTCACCGATTGATGTGTACAGTCGTGCACCGAAGGGTAATACCGGTCAGTAACTCCAGCCGTGGGGATTTCTAGGGGAGGAGTCTGAGTGAACCTGTTGAAGTGGAGCAAGCGGCCGGCGGCCGGGGTCGAGGCCCGCAAGCCCGAGGTCAACATCATCCGCGGCCTGGTGGCGCGGGCGACCACCCCGCTGCTGCCGGACGACTACCTACACCTGATCAATCCGCTGTGGAGCGCACGAGAGCTCCGCGGCAAGGTGCTCGACGTGACCAAGGAGACCGACGACACCGCGACGGTCACCATCCGGACGGGCTGGGGCTTCCCCGACTCGTACAAGCCGGGCCAATACGTCGGCATCGGTCTGCAGATCGAGGGCAAGTGGCACTGGCGGTCGTACTCGCTGACGTCCATCGGTGCCAACGAGAACAAGACCATCGCGATCACGGTGAAGGCGAACCCCGACGGGTTCCTGTCGTCGCATCTGGTCGACGGCGTCAGCCCGGGGACGATCATCCGGCTGCAGTCGCCGAAGGGCGACTTCCACCTGCCCGAACCGGTACCGGGCAAGATCCTGTTCGTGACCGCGGGCAGTGGTATCACCCCCGTGATGGCGATGCTGCGGCAGCTGAGTGCGCACGGTCAGACGCCCGACATCGTGCACATCCACTCCGCGCCCACCCGCGACGACGTGATCTTCCTCGACGAGATGGAGAAGCTCGCCGACGAGGCCGATGATTACGATCTGAATCTCCAGCTGACCAAGGAGATGGGCAAGTTCGACGTCTCGCGGTTGGACGAGTGGGCACCGGACTGGCGCGAACGCGAGTGCTGGGCCTGCGGACCGGTGGCGCTGCTCGACGCGATGGAGGCCCACTACGAGGACGGCGGCCTGCGCGAACGGCTGCACGTGGAACGCTTCGCCATCGCCCGCACCGACCACGGTGGCGAAGGCGGGACCGTGAAGTTCGCGATCTCGGACAAAGAAGCCGAGATCGACGGCGCCACAACGCTGCTCGAGGCGGGCGAGAACCTGGGAATCCAGATGGCGTTCGGCTGCCGGATGGGTATCTGTCAGACCTGCGTCGTCCCGCTCGCCGGGGGATACGTGCGTGACCTGCGCACCGGCGAGGAACGTCGCGAAGGAGAACGAATCCAGACATGCATCAGCGCTGTGTCTGGTGAATGCACCCTCGATCTGTAGGAGGCTTCATGGCCATCACCGACATCGATCAATACGCACATCTCACCGAGGCCGACATCGAGACCCTCGGCGCCGAACTCGACGCCATCCGCCGGGACATCGAGGAATCGCGCGGCGAGGCCGACGCCAAGTACATCCGGCGGGCCATCACCCTGCAGCGCAGCCTCGCTGCCGGTGGCCGGCTCGCCCTGATGTTCAGCGACAAGAAGGTCGCCTGGGCGGCCGGAACCGCGATGCTCTCGCTGGCCAAGATCATCGAGAACATGGAACTCGGCCACAACGTGATGCACGGCCAGTGGGACTGGATGAACGATCCGGAGGTCCACTCGGCGTCGTGGGAGTGGGACACCACCTGCCCGAGCGTGCAGTGGAAGCACTCGCACAACTTCGTCCATCACAAGTACACGAACGTCGTCGGGATGGACGACGACGTGGGCTACGGAATCCTGCGCGTCACCCGGGACCAGCCCTGGGAGTGGTGGAACGTCGGTAACCCGATCTACAACCTGACGCTCGGCACGTTCTTCGAATACGGTGTCGCGCTGCATCATCTGGAGACGGAGAAGCTGCGAAACAAGGAGAAGACCTACCGTCAGGCGGCCAAGGATCTCCGGGTGATCGGCACCAAGGTCGGCAAACAGGCGGCCAAGGACTATCTGATCTTCCCGGCTCTGGCGGGTCCGAACTGGAAGACGACGCTCACCGCGAACTTCACGTCGAACATCATCCGGAACTACTGGGCGTACATGGTGATCTTCTGCGGTCACTTCCCCGACGGAGCCGAGAAGTTCACGGTCGACGAGTTCGAGAACGAGGACCAGCCGCGCTGGTATCTGCGTCAGATGCTGGGATCGGCCAACTTCAAGGCCGGACCGCTGATGCGGTTCATGAGCGGGAACCTCAGTCATCAGATCGAACACCACCTGTTCCCCGACCTGCCGAGCAGCAGGTACGAGGAAATCGGTGTGCGTGTCCGCGAGTTGTGTGACAAATACGACCTGCCGTACACGACGGGGACCCTTCTGGGTCAGTATGCCCAGTCGTTCCGGACCATCGCGAAGCTGGCACTGCCGAACTCGTTGTTGAAGGCGACGTCGGATGATGCGCCCGAGACCGCGTCGGAGTTGCGCTTCGCGATCCGGGAGGGGATGAGTGACCACTTCGGCGTCGACCCGGAGACCGGGAAGCGGCGGGGTCTGCGGACGGCGTTGCGTGAACTGAAGAACTCGCCGGTGCGGTCGGCGCACGTGGGGCGGGCCGCGTCCGGGAGTCCGGGGCGGAACCAGCACTGACACAACAGATGTCGCGCATCGTTGCGTATCCCGCGACGATGCGCGACATCTGCGAATCGCGCCCGGGCGTGGTGTGTCCGTGTCAGAATGACGCACGTGCGCATCGGGATGACCATGCCTGTGATGGAGCCGGATCTCGACGCCGAGATGCTCCACTCGTGGGCCACCACCATCGACGACGGTCCGTTCAGCTCGCTGTGCTGGGGTGAACGCATCGCGTTCGACAATCCGGAATGCCTGACCTTCCTCGGCGCGCTGGCGGCGTGGACGCGACGGGTGCCGCTCGTGATGACGGTCGTCGTGCCGCAGCTGCACGACCCGGTGATGCTCGCCAAGTCGTTGGCGACCGGCGACATGCTGTCGGGAGGACGCCTCACCGTGGCACTCGGGGTCGGCGGGCGGCACGAGGATTACCGGGCCGTCGGCGCGGACCCGTCCACGCAGACGATGCGTCAACTCGCCGACCGGGCCGAGACGATGAAACGGGTGTGGGCCGGGGAGAAACTCACCGAGTCGGTCCTGCCGGTCGGTCCGCCGCCGCACCGGAAGGGCGGTCCGGTACTGCATGTCGGGACCACCGGGCCGAAGACGATTCGTAGCGCGGTTGATTGGGCGGACGGAATCGCCGGAGTCACCCTTGATCTCGATGCCGACAAGCAGAACGAGCTCTTCGATGTTGCCCGGTCGGCATGGGCGGATGCCGGTCGGGCGGCACCGCATCTCGCGACGTCGTTCTGGTTCGCGATCGGTGAGGGCGACGGTCCCCGAGCGCAGGTGACCCGGCACCTGCATCACTACATGAACTGGATCCCGTCGGAGTTCGTCGACGCGATCGCACCCACCACCGGGTGGGCGGGCACCGAGGCCGAGCTCGCCGAGGTCCTGCGGCGGTTTGCCGACATCGGTACCGACGAGGTGCAACTCATCCCGACGAGTTCGGACCCTGATCAGCTCCGGCGCGCCGCGGACGTGGCGGCGGCGTTCTCCTGACGACGCGGCGTCCCGAGATCTAGGGTGTGGCGGTGGCCTCCCTGCGCCGGATGCTCGGCATCGGCAAGCTCCCAGACGACCTCCGTGCGCAGGTCGTCTCCGACGGCGCCTACCTCATCGTCGAATTCGTGCCCGTGACACTGAGATTCAGCGGGCAAGTGCCCGGTCGATCGGCGCAGGGCAACGTCCGGCCCTTCACCGGTGCTGTAGTCCTGACGCCCCGACGCGTCCTCGCGACGATGTCGAGCGTGCCCGGTCGGGCGGGTCGTGCCATCGACCACGAGTGGACGACCCCGCGCGGTTCGATGGTCCGCGCGGTCATCGACGACGGCGGGCTCGTCATCGAGATCCCGGCGCTCGAGCGCGTGAACCCCGACTTCAGCGGAACATTGAGTCTGACCTACTTGACCGAGCTGCCCGGCTCGGTGCTCCAGCAGGCCCCGGTGCGCGAGGTGTGGTTCGACGTCCCGGCGCGCTACGTCACCTCACTCGTCGGGGGCCGCCGGAGCTGACGGACCGACCGGCGGTCAGCCCGCCGGCTGCTCCTCGACGGCCCGCCCGGGGCGCAGCATCACGAGTGCGAGGATCGCAGCGGCCGCGGTGAGCACGCCGGAGAACGTGAGGCACAGACGCATTCCGTCGAGGAAGGCGTCGCCGACGGCGCTCATCACGGCCGGGGCGTCGGCGCCGAGGTTCAGGCCGCTCGCGGCGGCCAGGCCCTCGGTGTCGACCGCACCGATCACCCGGTCACGTACCGGCTCGGCGACACCGGCATCGATCAGCTTCTGCGGCAACGAGTTCACCGCACCGGCGGTCAGGAGGGCGCCGAGCACGGCCGGGCCGAGCGCGCCGCCGACCTGAAGGAAGGCGTTGTTCCCAGCCGCGGCCATCCCCAACAGGTGGTAGGGCACGGCCGACACCGCGGTCGCGGTCATCGGCGCCATCACCAGTCCCATCCCGAGCCCGAGCACGACCAGACGCCACGAGATGGCGGCGAAGGAGGTGTGGGCGTCGAGGGTCAGCAGCGCGAACTGGGCGCCGGCGACCATCAGGAGTCCGCCGCCGATCAGGAACCGGGCGTGAATTCGATGCATCATCTTGCCGGCGAGCCCGCCGACCAGCATCGAGGCGCCGTTCATGAGGGCCAGCCGCCAACCGGCCTCGACGGTGCCCAGTTGCTGAACCAGCCCGAAATACATGCTCAGCACGAAGATGAACCCGATCAGAGCCAGGAAGGCGATCATCGCGACCAGGGTGGTGGCGGTGAAGGCGCGGCTCCGGAAGAGGTCGAGGTCGAGCATCGGACTCGCCGAACGCTTTTCGATGACGACGAACCCGACTGCGGCGACCGCGGCGGCCAGCAGCGCGGCGACGACGCGGGGGTCGCCGAAGCCGTAGACGCCGGCCTCGATGACGCCGAAGACGAGTGCCGTGACGGCGATCGCGGCCGAGATCTGGCCGGACCAGTCGAGGCGACGGGCATGGGGTGCGCGGGATTCCGGGAGCATCGTCGCGGCCACCGCCAGCGCGATGAGGGCGATCGGGATCGGCAGCAGGTAGATCCATCGCCAGCCGGCGGACTCGGCGACCGGACCCGCGACCAGCGGCCCGACGGTCAGCGAGAGCATGAGCGCCGACGCCCAGATGCCGATGAACTTGCCCCGTTCCCGGAAGTCGGGGACCGCGTGACTGATCAGTGCCAGGGTCGTGGGCAGGAGGGCGGCCGCGCCCGTTCCGGCGAGCGCCTGTCCGATCCACACCATGCTGATCGATTGCGCACACAGCGCCACCAACGCGCCCGACGCCGTGAGGCAGAGCCCCACCAGATAGACCTTGCGACGGCCGTGCACGTCGCCGAACACCCCGGCGGTGAGGATGAATGCGGCCATCGGCAGGACGAACGCGTCTTGTACCCAGGACAACTGGGCGGTCGAGGCGCCGAAGGCGGTGCCGATCGCCGGCAGGGTGACGGCGACGCTCGTGATGGGCAGGTAGGCGACGAAGACGCCGAGGCAGGCCATCACGACGGTGGCCGTCCGACGTGCCGGGGGAGTCGGTACGCCGGTGGGAACGGGGGAGATGGTCGCGGTCAACGCGCTCGCTTTCGCAGGTCGATGAGGGTCGCCGAACGGCGCAGGAGTTCATTGTCTGGTCCGCGTCTACGAAACCACGCACAGATCCCGAGTGCCGGTATCGATACGGCACTGTGGGTCGCGCGGCGATACACTTCCTCCACCATGGACGACATCGACGGCACGATCCTCCGTGCGCTGCAGGTGTCGCCGCGTGCGACGTTCCGCCAGCTGGGTGAGGTGGCCGGAATCTCGGAGCAGACCGCGGCGCGCCGCTACCAGGCGATGCGGCGGGCCGGCGTGATGAAGGTCGTCGGGATCATCAAGCCGTCCGTCCGCGGCCAGTCGGAGTGGGTGGCGCGGGTGCGGTGCCGTCCGGACCGGATGGAACCGCTCGCGTCCTCGCTCGCTCGCCGGCGTGATGTCGCCTTCGCGTATGTCGCGTCCGGTGGTGCGGAGATCATCTGTCTCATCCGGGCGCCGCTCGGCGTGGCCGGTGAGGAGGCCATCGCCAAGACGTTCCCCGCCCGAGCCTCGGTGACCGACGTCCGCATCGATCTCGTCCTGCACGCCTTCGATCCCGGTCACCCCGCGTCGAGGTGGACCGGATTCGGTGGCCACCTCTCTGACCGGGACCGCGACCTCCTCGCTTCCGCTGCGGCTGCTGTGGTCGACGACATGCCGGAGGACCCCGAGCAGGACGATCCGTCGTCGGATGCCCCGGCGGGTGGCGCGCGGTTGACGGCCGGCGATGCCGTGCTGATCGACGCGCTGACCCAGGACGGTCGGCGAGCGCACCGAGAACTGGCTCGGATCTGCGGATGGACGGTCGGACGAGTGCGCCGCCGGCTCCGCACGCTCGAGCGCGGGGGTGCGCTCTTCTACGACGTCGAGATCCTCCCCGACCGGCTCGGCTTCGACCTGAGCGCCACGCTGTGGTTGACGGTGACCCCCTCGGCTCTCGATCAGGTGGGCACCGAACTCGCGGCTCACGACGAGGTGGCGTTCGCGGCGGCGATCAGCGGCGAGTGGAACCTCATGGTGTCGGTGATCTGCCGGGACACCGCGCATTTCCACGACTATCTGCGCACCCGGGTCGCCGCGATCGGCGGCGTCACCGGGTACTCGGTCAGCATCCGGATGCGCCGGCTGAAGCAGAACGCCTCGCTTGTGGTGCAGGGGCGGTTGATTCAGCCGGCGTGATGCCCGCGGCGGGGTAGCGTCCACGTGTGATCTCGCCACAGCGTGCCGACCGCGGCCTGGTGCGGTTGTGTCTGCTGGCGGTCATCGCCGGTCTGCTGACCGGCGTACTCGGTGGAGCCTTCCGCTGGTGCCTGAACCACCTGGACCGCTGGCGGGTCGAGATGCTCGACTGGTCGGCGGGACTCGGTGTCCCCGGGTGGCTGTTCCCGATTGCGGTCACCGCGACCGGTGCGGCGCTCGGCGCGCTCGCAGTCCGGTTGGTGCCGACCGCGGCGGGAAGCGGTATCCAACACGTGGAGGCCGTCGAGCGCGGGGAGGCGTCACCGGCGCCCCTGCGCCTCATCCCGGCCAAGTTCGTCGGCGCGCTCGCCGCGATCGGTTCCGGACTCGTGCTGGGCCGGGAAGGCCCGACGGTGCACATCGGTTCGGTCGTCGGTGCGGAAACCGGCCGGCGCGGCGGTCTCGACGACGCCGACGTCCGGGTGATGCAGACGTCGCTCAGCGGGGCCGGACTGGCAGTGGCGTTCACGGCTCCGATCGGCGGCGCGCTCTTCGCACTCGAGGAGGTCGGCCGCTCGGTCCGGTTGCGCCTCGTGGTGCCGACGGTGTTCGCCGTGGTGGCTGCCGTCGCCGCCGGACGGGTCATCCTGGGAGACCGCCCGGAGTTCGACGTGCCCTCGCTCGACGTGCCGTCGGTGACGGTGCTGCCCGTCTTCGTGGTCTTCGGTCTCGTCTCCGGACTCATCGGGATCGCCTACAGCCGAATGGTTCTCGGCACCCTCGGCTGGGTCGGTCGATTCTCGCGGGTGCCGCCGATCGGTCGCGCCGCCCTCATCGGCGCGGCGATCGGTGCGCTTCTCGCCCTCGACGCTCGTACCGCGGGCGGCGGGGACGGCCTCACCCAGGCGGTCGTCGACGGCGGTGTCGTACTCCCCGCACTCGTCGCGCTCTTCCTCGTCCGGTTCGTCGCGGGTCCGCTCTCCTATGCCGCGGGCACGCCCGGTGGCCTGTTCGCACCGCTGCTCGCGCTCGGCGCCCTGTGGGGTGCCGCCTTCGCCGAGGTCGCCGACATCATTGTGCAACAACCGGATTCAGGTGCGTCGGGATTCCGGGGCGCGATGATCCTCGCCGGGATGGCGGCGCTGTTCGGCGCGGTCGTCCGGGCCCCGCTCACCGGGATGGTCGTCGTGATGGAGATGACCGCGACGACCACGGTCGCCCTCCCCATGCTGGCCGCGACGGCCGCCGCGGTGCTCGTCGCCCATCTGTCCGGGTCGCCGCCGGTCTACGACTCGCTTCGCGAGCGGATGCTCGCGAAACCGGCTGGACGAGAAGAGCCTCCCTCCGCTCCCTGAGGAGCGAGCTTGCGAGCTGCCGCCCATGCTCCCTAATCCGGAAGAGCCACACACCCACTGGTCCCTGAGGTGCGAGGAGCGTAAGCCGCCGGGCCGAGCACGCGACGAAGGAGCGCGTCGAGGCGACGAGCCA
>NZ_JAMBDT010000151.1:0-9055 GCF_025143765.1 Gordonia sp. p3-SID1431 | reverse complement strand
ACGCCGGCGACCCCCGCCACCGCCGGGCCGGTTGCCCAGCGCCCGACGGGGATGCCGCTCGCCGGGGCACCGGGCGGCGGACGGCGGCCCGGCGCCGACGACGACAGCCACCGGGCCGCGCCGTACCTGCACACACGGGAACACGGCGCGCAGCTCGTCGGCGACATGCCGCTCGTCGGCCCGCCCGTCATCGGCGACTGGATCCGGCAGGCCTCCCCGGCGGTCGACGACGCCGCGCCGGCCGGGCCGGATCAGGCCTTGTCCCTGCGGCCCGCGGCACCCGGCGACGCCGTCTCCCGGACCCCCGTCGACGGTGCGGCGCAGGAGGTCTCGGACGACACCGGTGCACCGTCGGGCGGTTCGGCCACGTCGAAACCGGAGACCGTGTGAACCCCGGGCTGAAGCGTGTCGACCGGTTACCGGGCGGCGTCGCCCGCCTCGTCGACTCGGTGCCCGACGAAGACCTCACGGCGTGTCTGCACCTGATCGTCGCGACCGTCCTGGACGTCACGGCGGTCTCGACGCCCGAGATCCGGGAGGCGATCAGCCAGTGGCGGCGGCAGGGCGGTGCGTCGACGGCCGGCATCGCACGTCTGCGGCTCGTCGCGGCACAGCACGACTTCGACGCCTTCGCGCATCAGCGTCGTGGCGACGTGGACGCCCAGCGCGACAGCTTTCGCCGCGCCCGCGCCGTCGACTGCCTGGTAGCCGCGATGTCGACGCCCGCCGCTGGTGAGTCGCTGCGCGATGCGCTCCGCGAATCGGCCTACGAGGCCGCCGCGGCACTGGGCGGCACGGCCGGTGTGGTCGCCATCCTCGCCGACCACGTGATGTGAGGCGGCGGCGCCGTCGCGCCGGTCAGGTCAGGCCGAAGCTGTGCTCGACGGCTCGGTTCCATCCCGCGTAGAGGCGGTCGCGGTCGTCGGCGGCCATCCCGGGCTCCCACCGGCGGTCTTCGGCCCAGTTGGCGCGGATGTCGTCCTCGCTCTCCCAGAAACCGACGGCCAGGCCGGCCGCGTAGGCCGCCCCGAGGGCGGTCGTCTCGTTGACGACCGGCCGCACGACGGGTACGTCGAGGATGTCGGCCTGGAACTGCATGAGCAGTTCGTTCACGACCATTCCGCCGTCGACCTTCAACGTCGACAGTTCGACCCCGGAGTCGGCCTGCATCGCCTCGATGACCTCACGCGTCTGAAAGGCGCTGGCTTCCAGTGCGGCTCGGGCGATGTGGCCCTTGTCGGCGAACCGGGTGAGACCCACGATGACGCCGCGGGCATCGGGGCGCCAGCGCGGCGCGAAGAGTCCGGAGAACGCCGGGACGAAGTAGACGCCGCCGTTGTCGTCGACCCCGCCGGCCAGTTTCTCGACGTCAGATGCCTGCGGGATCAGGCCGAGGTTGTCGCGCAGCCACTGGATGAGCGAACCGGTCACCGCGATCGAGCCCTCGAGTGCGTATCGTGCGGGCTGCTCGCCGATGCGGTAGCAGACGGTGGTGAGCAGTCCGTGCTCGCTGAAGACCGGCTCGGTGCCGGTGTTGAGGAGCAGGAAGTTGCCGGTCCCGTAGGTGTTCTTGGCCTCGCCGGGTTCCAGGCAGGCCTGGCCGAAGGTCGCCGCCTGCTGGTCGCCGAGGATGCCCGCCAGGGGCACGCCGGGCAGCGGGCCGTTGCCGCGGAGCGCCCCGAAGTCGCCCGAGGAGCTTCGGATCTCGGGCAGCATGGCCATCGGTATGCCCATGTCGGCGCAGATCTCGGCATCCCACTGCTGGGTGCGCAGGTCCATCAGCATCGTCCGGGAGGCATTCGTGACGTCGGTGACGTGCTGACCCCCGTCCACGCCGCCGGTCATGTTCCACGCCATCCAGGAATCCATTGTGCCGAAGCACAACTCGCCGTTCTCGGCGCGTTCGCGGAGGCCGTCCACGGAGTCGAGCAGCCAGCGGGCCTTGGGGCCGGCGAAGTAGGTCGACAACGGCAGGCCGGAGCGATCGCGGAACCGGTCCATGCCGACATCTCCGGCCAGCTCGGTGCACAGATCATCGGTTCGCGTGTCCTGCCACACGATGGCGTTGTGCACCGGCTTGCCGGTGTCGCGCTCCCAGATCACGGTGGTCTCGCGCTGATTGGTGAGGCCGCAGGCGACGATGTCCTTCGCGGTCAGTTCGGCCGACGCGAGGGCAGCGGCGCCGACGCGGCGGGTGTTACGCCAGATCTCGGCGGCGTCGTGTTCCACCCAGCCCGCGCGCGGGAAGATCTGTTCGTGTTCGAGCTGTTCGGCGCCGACGACGCGACCCTCGTGATCGAAGATCATCGCCCGGGTCGAGGTGGTGCCCTGGTCGATTGCCGCCACGTATTTGCCTGACCTACCCACGCCGGACAGTGTCGCACGCTGTCGAGGCCACAGAGATCAATTAGGCTCAGCAACCATGAACACCGAGTTCAACGCGGACCGGCCCGCCGACATGGGGCCCCTCTACCGCGCCGAGGCGTGGCGGAGATTCGGGGAGGAACAGTTCGACGTGGTGGTCATCGGTGGCGGCGTGGTGGGTGTCGGTGCCGCACTCGACGCCGCGACACGCGGTCTGCGCGTCGCGCTGGTCGAGGCACGCGACATCGCCTCGGGCACATCGAGCCGGTCGTCGAAGATGTTCCACGGCGGCCTCCGCTATCTCGAGCAGCTCGAATTCGGCCTCGTGCGTGAGGCTCTACGCGAACGCGAGTTGTCGCTCCGGTTCCTCGCGCCACATCTGGTCAAGCCGTTGCCGTTCCTGTATCCGCTCACGCAACGCGTGTGGGAGCGGCCGTATGTCGGAGCCGGCATCTTCCTCTACGACCGGATGGGCGGCGCCAAGTCCGTTCCCGGACAGCGTCATGTCACCCGATCGGGTGCTCTGCGCGTGGCCCCGGCACTCAAGCGCAGCTCGCTCATCGGCGGGATCCGGTACTACGACACCGTCGTCGACGACGCGCGGCACAGCCTCACGGTCGCCCGCACAGCGGCCAATTACGGTGCGGTCATCCGGACCTCGACCCAGGTCACCGGATTTCTGCGCGAATCCGACCGGGTGCTCGGAGTCCGGGTGCGCGACACCGAGAACGGCGATGTGACCGAGATCCGTGCCCACTGCGTGATCAACGCCGCGGGCGTGTGGACCGACGAGGTGCAGGCACTGTCCAAGCAGCGCGGGCACTTCAAGGTCCGGGCCTCCAAGGGTGTGCACATCGTGGTGCCGCGCGACCGCATCGTCAGCGAGACGGCGATCATCCTGCGCACCGCCAACTCGGTGCTGTTCGTCATCCCGTGGGAGACGCACTGGATCATCGGCACCACCGACACCGACTGGAACCTCGACCTCGCGCATCCGGCCGCCACCCGCGCCGACATCGACTACATCCTCGAACGCGTCAACGAGGTCCTGGTCACCAAGCTCAACCACGACGACATCGAAGGCGTCTACGCCGGCCTCCGGCCGCTGTTGGCCGGGGAGGACGACGAGACCTCGAAGCTGTCCCGGGAACACGCGGTCGCGACCGTCGCGCCCGGGCTCGTGTCGATCGCCGGCGGCAAGTACACCACCTACCGGGTGATGGCCGCCGACGCCGTCGACGCGTGCGACGACTTCATCCCGACCCGGGTGGCGCCGTCGATCACCGAACGCGTCCCGCTGCTCGGGGCGGACGGTTACTTCGCGCTCATCAACCAGTGCGAGCACCTCGGACGCCGATTCGGGTTGCACCCGTACCGGATTCGCCGGTTGTTGAACCGCTACGGCTCGCTGATCGACGACGTGCTGTACTACGCCGACGGCGACAAGAGCCTGCTGCAACCGCTGGCCGCGGCGCCGCAGTATCTGCGCGTGGAGGTGGTGTACGCCGCGGTCGACGAGGCGGCGCTGCACCTCGAGGACGTCCTCGCCCGGCGGACCCGCATCGCCATCGAATACTCCCATCGTGGCGTCGACTGCGCCGACGAGGTCGCCGACCTGCTGGCGCCCCTGCTCGGCTGGACCACCGAGCAACGCGACTTCGAGGTGGCGACCTACGTCGCGCGCGTGGAGGCCGAGGTGGCCTCGCAGCAGCAACCCGACGACGACTCCGCCGACGCCCTGCGCGCCGCGGCCCCCGAGGCCCGGGCCGAGATCCTGGAGCCGGTGCCCGTTCCGAAGTGACGGTGGCTCCGGTCGAGTCGGGACGTTGGCCTCTGTCTCTGCCCCCTGATGCCGCGGCACGATCGGGGTGGGGGAAGAAGGAGACGAGATCATGGTCGACGAATCGGTTCGGGTGCTCACCCCCGACCAGGCCTGGGATCTGTTGGGAGTAGCCGAGCTCGGTCGGATCGCTCTGAGCGTCGACGGCCAGCCCGACATCTTTCCGGTGAACTTCCATGCGACCGACGGCCGCATCATGCTGCGGTCCGGCGAGGGCACGAAACTGTCGGAGCTGGCGGTGAATTCGCGAGTGGCGTTCGAGGCCGACGGACACACCGACGCCGACGGGTGGAGTGTGGTCGCCAAGGGGACGGCACGCATACTGGTGTCGCTCCGGGAGATCGAGGCGGCCGACCAGCTGCCGCTGCGCCCGTGGATCGCGACGATGAAATACAACTACGTGGAGATCACGGTCGACTCGATCACCGCCCGCCGCTTCGAGTTCGGGCCCGAGCCCGAGCGCTACCCCGTGTGAGGGGCCTCGGCCGGATCACACCTGGCACCGGGGACACCAATAGACGGATCGTTCGCCGCCCGGGGATTCGAGTTCGCCCCGCTTCACCGGGGTGGCGCAGCGCCGGCACAGCCGCCCGTGGCGTCCGTACACCCACATCCGCGCATTGGGCGATGTGTTGCCCGTGGTGGTGCGGGCCGATCGCAAGCGGTTCGCCCACAGCAGGCGTCGGCTGAGGTCCACGACCGGCCCGAGGTCGACCTCGCCGACCGGGCGGGTCGGCAGGACCCGCCGCAGGAAGCAGATCTCGCTGCGGAAGACGTTGCCGATTCCCGCGATCAGCCGCTGGTCGAGCAAGGCCGCACCGATCGTCGCGTCCGGGTCGGAACCGAGGCGTCGGATCGCCTCCTCGCGATCGAAGTCGTCGGCGAGCAGGTCGGGGCCGAGGTAGGCGAGCGCGGCGTCGGGGTCGGCGAGCAGTTCCAGTACGCCGAGGTCGAAACCGACCGCCTCATGGTCGGCGGTGCGCAGGACCGCGCGGGCCTGGTAGGCCGGGCGGCGCCACCGTTGCCCCCGCGGGTGCACGTGCCAGGCGCCCTCCATCTTCAGATGCGAGTGGATGCTGAGGGTGTCGCCGACACCCGGACCGCTCTCGGCGACGTCGATCAGCAGGTGCTTGCCCACCGATCGCACCGCGAGGACCTCGCGTCCGGAGAGGTCCGCGGTGGCCAGCGACGGGATGCGGAAGTCCGACGACTCGAGCACCCGTCCCGCGAGCCCCGCCCGCAGTCGTGCGGCGGCCGCGTAGACGGTGTCGCCCTCAGGCATGGTCCACCTCAGGCATGATCACCGAAACGCAGCCGGATGCCGCGCGGGGTCGTCGAGAATCCCGCTTCGACGAGCACCTTGCCGAAGTCGGTGGCGCGCACGGGTTCCGAGTCGATGTGGTCGATCGTCAGACGCGCGATCCGGCCCCGCCGGACCAGTGCGACCAGCGCGCCCGCGGCCGACTCCAGCCGCGGGATCGAGTCGCTGAACGTCAGCAGCGTCTTGCCGCCGCGTTCGACGAAACACACCACGTCACCGTCGACGATCACCACGAGCGCCCCCGGTTTGCGGCCCGGGCGGTGACCGGCCTCGGCGTCGCGAGACGCCGGCCACTCGAGCGCCGCCCCGTAGGGATTGGCCGGGTCCGTCGCGGCCAGCACGGTTGCCTCGCGGGGCGCTTTGCGATCGGGCAGCGCATGCCGGCGCAATTCGTCGACCGTGGCCGGCGAGGCGAACTGCGCCCCGCCGAGGCCGTCGACGTAGTAGCCGCGACGAACATGTCCGTTGTCCTCGAAGACGGTGAGCGCCTTGTAGACCCGCGCGAAGCCGCCGGTCACCTCCTCCGAGACCACGCTGCCGCGCGTGATCACGCCGTATCGGGTCAGCAACTGATCGCAGAGGCCCTGCGTGGCGATGGTCGGCTCGGTGGACGGGTGGTCGAGGGCGAACCAGCGGCCACTCGCCGTCGGCGACACCGGGGGAGCGACGGAGTGTTCGGTGAGGTACCGGGCCGACAGGCGGCCGGCCCGGAGCCGGGGTGCGCGTCCGCGTGCCCGATGCGCGGGCGCCGAGCGCGGTGCGGACGGGCTGCGCCGCGGTTGCAGCAGGGCCCGGACGGGCGCGAAGCTGTCGTTGCTGACCCGCCCCGCCCACACGAGGTCCCACAGGGCGGTCTCGATGTCGGCGGCCGGCGTGGTGGTGCCGGTGCTGATGTCGGCGGCGATCTGAGGGAACCGCAGGGCACCACCGGGTTCGAGTGCGGCCGTGACCCCGTCGTGGACCGGGGTGGTGTCGATCTCGTCGGCGTCGGGCAGCGTCAGGACGGCGACGTCCGCGGGATGCAGCGCCACCCAGCCGTCGGAGTTCCCGATGCGACCGTGTCCGGACCAGATGACCTCACCGGCGCTGAGCAGTTCGTCGAGCATCGGCGCTGCGTAATCGGACACCCGGGCCGGCAGTACGAGGGACTCCCACGCGGACGCCGGCAGCGGGAACCCGGCCAGCTGGTCGATGACCGTCGCCACCCCGTCGACACCCCGGAGCTGGGTGCCCGACGACGCGTGCTGCCAGTCGAGGAGGAACCGGGTGAGGACGTCGGTACCGACGGGAGCCACCTCGGCGCGGCTCGCCGCCAGGGAACCGCGTCGGATCTGACCCAGCACGTCGGCGTGACACCATTGCCCGTCCCGGGGGCCGGTACCGGCATCGGGCAGGAAGTCACCCTCGACGACGCGTCGCTCCGATGCGAGACGGTTGAGGGTGTCGCGCACGACCCCGGTCGCGATACCCAGAGCCGCGGAGGCCTCGGGCACGGTGAACGGGCCATGGGTGCGGGCGTACCGGCCGATAAGGTCTCCGACGGGGTCGGGCACCTCCTCGAGATAGGCCGCCGGGATGCCGAGAGGTGCGGGCACCCCGAGAGCGTCACGGAGGCGGGCGGTGTCGTCGATGGCCGCCCACAGCGCACGTGCGTTGTGGTTGACCGAGATGATCTGCCCGACCCGGTGCAACTCGGTGAGCAGATCGGCGGCCGGCTCGTCGCCGCGATACCGGGCCGCGACCTCCTCGGTGGTGAGCGGGCCCAGCCATCGCAGCAGGTCGACGATGTCCTCGGCGTCGCGCGCCTGACGCTCGGGGGACAGGCGTTGGAGCCGGGCGATCACGTCGGCGATGACCGCCGGATCGAGGAGCTCGCGCAGGTCGACGCGCCCGAGCAACTGGGCCAGCAGGCTGGTGTCGAGGGAGAGGGCGGCCGCGCGGCGCTCGGCGAGCGGCGCGTCGTCGGCGTACATGAACGCACCCACGTACCCGAACAGCAGCGACGCGGCGAAGGGAGACGGGCTCTGGGTCTCGGTCTCCACCACCCGGATCCGGCGCGTGCGGATGCGGGTCAGCAGATCGAGCAGGGCGGGGAGGTCGTAGACGTCCTGCAGGCATTCGCGGACGGCTTCGAGCACGATCGGGAAGTCGGGGAATTTGGATGCGACAGAGAGCAGTTGGGCGCTGCGCTGGCGCTGTTGCCACAGCGGGGCGCGCCGGCCCGGATCCCGTCGCGGCAGGAGCAGGGCGCGCGCGGCGCATTCGCGGAAACGGGACGCGAACATCGACGAGTCGGCCAGACCGTCGGTCACGAGTTGCTCGACCTCGTCGGGGTCGAGGAGGAACACATCGGCTCCGGGAGGGGCGTCGTCGGTGTCGGGCATCCGCAGGATGATGCCGTCGTCGGAGGCGGTGGTGGCGCCCTCGATGCCGAGGGTCTCCAGCAGGCGCTGCGAGATGGCACTGGCCCAGGGGGCGTGTACACGTAAGCCGTAGGGGGAGTGGAGGATCACCCGCCAGTCGCCGAGCTCGTCGCGGAACCTCTCGACGACCAGCGTGCGGTCGGTGGGCAGGTGTCCGGTCGCCTCGCGCTGCTCGGCGATGAGTGTCGCGAGGTTGCTGCGGGCGTTGTCGGTGAGCCCGAGTCGGTCTGCCTGGTCGTCGAGCTTCCCGGGATCGGCGATCGACTGGGTGAAGGCGCCGATCGCGGCGCCCAGTTCGGCGGGGCGTCCGATCGCGTCACCGATCCAGAACGGCAACCGGCCCGGTTGACCGAACGCGGGGGAGACGAGTACGCGGTCGTGGGTGATGTCCTCGATCCGCCAACTGGTGGCGCCCAGCGCGAACACGTCGCCGACCCGGGACTCGTAGACCATCTCCTCGTCGAGTTCGCCTACGCGAGTGGCCTTCTCGCCGACCATGAACACGCCGAAGAGTCCGCGGTCGGGTATGGACCCGCCCGAGGTGACGGCGAGCCGCTGGGCGCCGCGCCGGCCGGTGATGACCCCGGCGTCGCGGTCCCAGTTCACCCGGGGGCGCAGTTCGGCGAACTCGTCGGACGGGAAGCGGCCCGCGATCAGGTCGAGGGTCGCGTCGAAGACGCCCCGGCCCAGTTCACGGTAGGGCGCCGCGCGCCGGACGACCTCGTACCAGTGATCGACCTCGAGGTCGTCGACCGCGGCCGCCGCGATGGTCTGCTGGGCGAGGATGTCGAGCGGATTCTGCGGGACCTTGATCTCCTCGATCGCGCCGTCGAGCATCCGGCCCACCGTCACCGTGCAGTGCAGCAGATCGGTGCGGTGCTTGGGGTAGAGGATGCCCTGGCTGATCTCGCCGACCTGGTGCCCGGCGCGGCCGATCCGCTGCAGTCCACTCGCCACCGACGGCGGGGACTCCACCTGGATGACGAGATCGACCGCACCCATGTCGATGCCGAGTTCGAGTGAGCTGGTGGCCACCACACACGAGAGGCGGCCTGCCTTCAGGTCGTCCTCGATCTGGGCGCGCTGCTCCTTGCTGACCGAGCCGTG
>NZ_JAMBDT010000150.1:0-9218 GCF_025143765.1 Gordonia sp. p3-SID1431 | reverse complement strand
CGAAGTGCTCTCGACGAGTCAGCCGACGCGGCGGTACTGCAGGTCTTCGCGGTCCATCCGTCGACGCTGGAACGGCGGGATGTGATCGAACACAGGATCTTCATCGTCGATCTCGAGAACCGTTGCGCCACCGGGTCGCCGAAGTCGCGGAGGGGGCGGGGCGGCGGCGAACTCCGGAACCGCGGCGGCGCGTCGACGACGCTCCTCCTCGGCGCGCGCCGACCGCTTGGCACGGGCGAGTCGCTGTGCCCTGATCTGCTGCTCCGTCTTCACCGCGCGCCGCAGGTACGCGAGGTAGCCGACCAGTAGCAGGCCGAGGACGCCGGTGGCCACCCAGCCGGGCGTCCCGACGACGACGCCGGCCACGACCGACAGCAGCACCAGCACGAACAGACCCACCGTGACCCGTTGGCGTTCCCGGTATTTGAGCTCGCGTTCCTTCTCCGACGAGTAGACACTGCGCCCCGTCCGCCGGCTGCCCGCCGTTCGCGCCGCCGGGCGGCTGTCGGCCACCTCGTCGACGTCGGTGTCGGCGGCGTCGTCGACGTCGTCCTCCTCGGACTCCGCGACGGGAGCCGACGACGATTCGGTGTGGCGGGAGCCACGGGCGTAGTCGTCGTATTCGTCCTCGTCGAGTTCGTCTGTCGCGTCCCCGTATTCGGAGTCGTCCTCGTATTCGGAGTCGTCCTCGTATTCGGCGTCCTCGAACTCACCGTTCTCGACTTCTCCGTCGACGTCGGCGAAGTCGTCCTCGTACTCGTTGTCGAGCTCGTCGGTGTCATCGACCTCGGCGGCAGGGGTGCTGTCCGCGTCCGCGGTCGCCTCGTCGTCGGACTCCGCATCGAGGTCCCGGTCGGTGTCCGCGTCGGCGTCGGCGGAGATGTCACCGTTCACGGAGTCGTCGTCGGAAGCCGCGTCCACCGTCTCGGAGTCGGTGTCGCCATCCACGGATTCCACCGTCGGCTTCTCGACCTTCGCGCTGCCGGCACGTCGGGTCGAAGGCTTGGCCTTCTCGGCGTCGACATCGTTCTCGGCGTCGCCGTCGGCGTCGGCCTCGAGCGTCGCGGTGGCGCTGCGGCGCGAGGACTTCCAGGACGGATCGTGCGGGTGACGCGCCGACGACCGGCGGCGGTTCTTCGTCGCGGTCGTGGCACGCGATCCTCCGCGATGCAGCAGTCGCGTCTTCCGTGCCGCGTCGGTGGACTTCAGGATCTGCGGGCGTCCCTTGATGACCATCGGGACCAGCACGAAGAGCCAGACCGCGACGAGACAGACCCACAGTACGGAGTTGGGCATGCGACTCTCCCTTCATTCACTCTGGTCACACGAGGCCACTCCACAATCTAGAGCTGCGAGCAGTCACGCCCGGGTAGACGCGCCGTGGGACAACCGAATCGGCGTGGTTTCACACACGCCTCTCAGCAACGCCGGCAGGAGAAGCGGGTCAGGCCGTGCGGAAGCGCGCGTCGACCGCGACGGCGATCTCGATGTCGTCGGTCCGCAGTTCCAGTGACGGCGGGGGCGGGCCGGCCGCGACCGCCATCGGCATGGCCCGACGAGATGCCTGCGGCACCCGTGGCGCCATGTCCGGATCGGACAGGAGGACGGGCGTCACCGGCCCCCGACCCACCGCGTCGGAGTAGGCCTGCGCCTTCACGATCGCGTCATCGACCGCGGCACGACGCAGCTCCCGTTCGCGGTCCCGCCGGGTCTCCGCGCGGAGGTCCCAGTCGACGTCACCGATCTCGACGGCGTCGACCGACGCCCAGACGTCGATGAACTCCGACAACCGCTCGAAGTCGACGAACTCCGCTTCGACGCGAATAAGGGTGTTGTAGACCGGGTCTCGTAGATCACCGGTCTCCGAGTACGGGCGGTACGAGTACACCCGGACCGAATCGGCGGACCAGCCGGCCACCGCGCCGGCCGTCTCGTGATCGGTCAGCGCACGTGTCAGGTCGGCGTGGACCTCGACCGCCCGCGTGTAGACGGCCGACTTGTCCGCACCTTCCACTCGCACGGAGAGGTGGATGATCCCGCGTTCGGGCCGGTAGCGCCCGCGGGCGGAGCCACGGACGACGATGTCGAGATGGTCGGTGTGCTCGGTCATGCGAAGAGCCTATGCGTCGGCGAGCCGGCGCGGACTATCGTACAAATCGGACATCGTTCAAGCGCCGTGAAGGGACGATCGTGGTGCGGATGAGAAGACTGGTTGCGCTGTTCGCGACAGCTATGTCGGCGTGCGCGGTCGCCGGGTGCGGGTGGATCGCCGAGGTCGTCTCGACGCGCGTGGACGCGGCCGACTACTTCACCACCCCCACCGTTCGATTACTCGACGCCGCCCGGCGAGACGACCGGGCGCAGATCGAACCCCTTCTCGCACAGGGCGCTGACCTCGACGAACACGGCGGTGATCCGGACACCGACCCGCGGCGCGTGGACATCACGCCGCTGCAGTGGGCAGTGGAGTTCGAACCACCGGGCGCGGTGGCGGCACTGCTGCAGGCAGGCGCCGACCCGCATCTCCCCGGCGCCGGCCGATACAACGCAGTTGCTTACAGCGTGCTGCTCGACCGTTTCGCCGCCTTTCGCACCCTGATCGAGTTCGACGCGGGACTGGTCGAGGCATCCGACCGGATCGGCGGCAACGTGGTCCACACCGCGGTGCGCCATCGTCGCGACGATGCGTTGCGCCTGCTGATCGACCGCGGCGCCGACCTCGACTCCGTGCAGCCCCTGGCCGGCCGGACACCACTGTTCACCGCGGCCGACGTACTCAACATCGACCACTGCCTCGCCCTGCTACAGGCGGGAGCCGATGGTGCACATCGTGATCGGCGAGGTGCGACCTTCATGCCGTCGCTGTACACCGCCGACGACTCGATACGGACGAGTTCGTACCTCCGGACGCGTGACGCGATCGAATCCGAGATGCGCGCACGGGATTTCCCGGTCGAAACCGGGCGGTGACGCCGCCGCGAACTCAGGGCGACCGCCGGATCGCCAACGGAGGGTCAGTGGAACGACGCACGACCCGCCCGGACGAGCGCCTCGGCGGCACTGCCGACGACCTCCTCGGCCGTGAGCGCGAACAGCATGTGGTCACGCCAGCGTTTGTTGACGTCCATGTACCGCTGCAGCAGACCTTCTTGCCGGAATCCGATGTTGGTCAACACCTTCTGCGATGCCTCGTTGGCGGGCTGGACCGTCGCGTCGAGCCGGTGCAGGCCGACGGCCCCGAAGCAGTGGTCGACCCCGAGTGCCACCGCGGCGGTCGCGATGCCGTTGCCGGCGACGGCCGAGTCGACCCAGTAGCCGATCCACGCGGTCCGCACCGCGCCGCGTTGGATGTTGCCGACCGTCAGCTGCCCGACGTAGCGGCCGTCGAGTTCGATCACGAACGGGAGCAGCGCACCTCGTTTGGCCTCCGACTTCAGCACCGCGAACAGCGGCGGCCACGACCCGGGCTGATGGCGTTCAGCCCAGCTTCCGACACCCGTCGGTTCCCAGGGCAACAGGGCGTTCTGGTTGCGGATCCGCAACTCGCTCCACGTCCTGGCATCCCGCACCTTCACGGGCCGCAGGGTGACCGTGCCGGTCCGGGTGCGCAGCGGCCCGAGGGTGGCCGGCCATCCCGGACTTCCCTGACTGCCGCTCAACCACCTGAACACGAGAAGAAGTTTATGCGCTGTCACACCCGAGGCGGCATGAGACCTGTATCTCGCGGGGGTGGTTTCGACTCGGCGCCTCGCTCCGCTCGGTGCCGGCTCAACCAGCGGGGGTGGGGCTCCTCGCTCCGCTCGGTGCCGGCTCAACCAGCGGAGGTGAGCGCCTCGACCTCGCTGCGCTCGGTGCCGGCTCAACCAGCGGGGGTGAGCTCACCCGCGTTGCGCGAGGAACGCCACTTCGACCTCGTCGCCCGTGCCCATCTCCTCGACATCGGGGTCGACCATGATCAGGCAGTTCGCCTCGGCGAGTTCGGCGAGCAGGTGCGACGACCCGGTCGGTGAGGCGCCGAGCACCTGCACCAGGTAGTCCCCCGACCGTTCGTCCCGCATCAGCTGCCCACGCAGGTAACCCTTGCGGCCGCGCACCGACGCGATCGGTCCGATGGTGCGCGCCTTGATGATCCGCCGCATCGGTTGCCGTTTGCCCAGCGCGATCCGGATGAGCGGCCGGACCATCACCTCGAAGGTCACCAGAGCGCTCACCGGGTTGGCGGGGAGCAGGAACGTCGGCACCTCGTCGCGTCCGAGGCGCCCGAAGCCCTGGACCGACCCGGGGTGCATCGCCACCCGCACGATCTCCAGGTCGCCGAGGTCGGCGAGCGCGTCGGCGACGGCGGTCGACGCACTTCCCCCGACGGCACCGCAGATCACCACGATCTCGGAGCGGATGAGCTGCGCCTCGACGACCTCCCGCATCCGCGACGCCTCGCGCTCGGCGATGCCGACGCGGTTCACGTCGGCGCCGGCGTCGCGGGCGGCCGCGGCCAGCGCATAGCTGTTGACGTCGTAGATCTGACCGGGGCCGGGTGTGCGGTCGATATCGACGAGCTCACTGCCCACCGAGATGACCGACAGACGCGGGCGCGGGTGCACCATCACGCGTGCCTGACCGACCGCAGCGAGCAGCCCGACCTGGGCCGGGCCGATGATCGAGCCCGCGCGGACCGCGACATCGCCCGGCTGCACGTCGTCGCCGACCCGCCGGACGTAGTTGCCGCTCTCGACGCCGTGTCCGATCTTGACCTTCTGGTCGCCACCGTCGGTCCAGCGCAACGGGACCACGGCGTCGGCGAGCGTCGGCATCGGGGCCCCGGTCTCGACGCGCACCGCCTGACGCGGTTGCAGCCGCGTCGGTGTCCGCGAGCCCGGCCCGACCTCGCCGACCACCGGCAGGGACACGATCATCGGTTCGCCCGGTTCGAGGTCGACGAGCTCGGCGCCGTTGGCGTCGAAGTCCTCCAGGTCTTCGGGTGCGAGCACCCCGGCCAGACCGACGTCGACCGCACGCACCGCGTAGCCGTCGATGGCCGCCTGGTCGAAGCCGGGCATCGGGTGCTCGGTGACGACCTCCTCGGCGCACATCAGGCCCTGCGCCTCGGAGATCGCGACGCGCACCGGACGCGGCGCCACTGCCGCCGCGGTCACCAGCGTCAGATGATCTTCGACAGACCGCATCTCACCGCTCTTCCCGTCTCAACCGGTCAATGCACCGGGACGTGCGGCCGACAGCTCTCGGCACGTCGTGCACTCGATACAACACAGGAGAACGTTATCGAGCGCGCCCGCGGCAGCGTGCGAGGCGCGCGGATGCGACCGGTGATCGCCCGTCCGGAATCAGCTGTCGGCGAGACGCTTCTCGAGCCATTCGCGCAGATCGGGACCGTAGTCGTCGCGGTCGAGCGCGAAGTCGACGGCCGCCTTGAGATACCCGCCGGGGTTGCCGAGATCGTGTCGGGTGCCGTGGTGGACGACGACGTGGACCGGCTCGCCCTCCTCGATGAGAAGCGCGATGGCGTCGGTGAGCTGCAGTTCGCCACCGGCGCCGGGTTCGATACGGCGCAGCGCGTCGAAGATCTTGCGGTCGAGGATGTAGCGACCCGCGGCGGCCAGATTCGACGGCGCATCCTGCGGTTCGGGCTTCTCGACCATGCCCTTGAGGCGCATGACGTTCGGGTTGTTGGCATCGGGAAGCGGCTCGACGTCGAAGACGCCGTAGGCGCTGATGCGCTCCTCGGGGACCTCGATGGCACACAGCACCGAGCCGCCCCGGCGCTGACGGGTGCGCGCCATGACCTCCAGGACACCTCCGGGCAGCACCAGATCGTCGGGCAGCAGAACTGCCACGGCGTCCTCGTCGTCGTCGAGGTAGCTCTCGACGCAACCGACCGCGTGCCCCAGGCCGAGCGGCTTCTCCTGCACGACCGACGCGACCTCGAGCAGGTTGGGCGCCTTGCGCACCTTGGCCAGCATCGACTCCTTGCCACGCGTGGCGAGGGTGTTCTCGAGTACGAGGTCCTCCACGAAGTGGGCGACCACGCCGTCCTTGCCCGGGGAGGTGACGATCAGGAGACGATCGGCGCCGGCCGCCTTGGCCTCTTCGGCGACGAGCTCGATGCCGGGGGTGTCGACCACCGGCAGCAACTCCTTGGGCACCGTCTTGGTCGCCGGCAGGAACCTCGTGCCCAACCCGGCTGCCGGGACGACCGCGGTACGCGGGATCGGCGGAGTGTTGGGTACACCTTCGTACTCACTGAAACCAGCTTTATCCGTCGCACTCATGAATCCACCCTAGGACAGGTGCCGGTTCTCGGCCGGACAGACGGCGGTGACCGGGACCTCACCACGCTCGTTCCGACGGTCGGATACAGTGCGGGCGTCCCGGCTGTCCCGGCCGGGGCGCACATGCCACCGGTCTCGAGACGACGCGAAGGACGGTCGGGTCTTGACAACGCTGAAACAGCAACTGCGACAAGAGATCGAGGATCGACGATCGCGTCGGTCCGCCGACGAGCGGGACCGGTCTGCCGCGGCCCTCGCCGAATGGATGTATTCCTGCCCCTTCCGGCTCGAATACGACGTCACGGTCGCCGCGCATGTCCCCGTCGGCAACGAACCCGGCTCGAATTCGATGCTCGACGCGCTCGTCGACCGAGGCGTGTCGGTTCTGGTCCCGGTGGTCCCCGACGGCGACCCCGCACCGATGGACTGGGCGCCGTACACGGGGCCGGACTCGCTGGCTCCCGGACGCTGGGGACTTCTGGAACCGACCACCGACCGCGTCGGGGTGACCGCGATCCGCGCGGCGTCGGTGATCCTGGTTCCGGCGCTCGCGATCGACAAGAGCGGTGTGCGGCTCGGACGCGGCGCCGGATACTACGACCGGACCCTGCACGGTCTGTCGGCCGACCTCGTCGGCGTGGTCTATGACGACGAGGTCGTCGACTCACTGCCGTCCGGTGACCACGATGTCCCGGTCGGTTGGACTCTCACTCCCGGAGACGGGTTCCGCCGACTCGGCTGACCCGGGGTACAGCGAAACCCGGGCGGTGTCGGGGGACACCGGCCCGGGTTCGGCCTATGACGTCGTCGTGGCGGGACGCCGGTCAGGCGGGAGTCGCGGCCTTGGCCTCGCTCTTGGTCGACGACGACGAGCTCGCGGAGTCCGACTTGGAGCTGCTCGACGAGCTGTCCGACGACGAGGAGCTCGACGACGACGAGCTGTCCGACGAGGGCGTCGAGGTGTCCGAGGACGAGCCGGGACGCGAGTCCGTGCGGTAGAAACCGCTGCCCTTGAACACGATGCCGACCGAGTTGAACAGCTTGCGCAGGCGGCCTGCGCACTGCGGGCACTCGGTCAGCGAGTCGTCGGAGAAGGACTGGACGATGTCGAACTTGTTGTCGCACTCCGTGCAGGCATACGAGTAGGTGGGCACCGCGAAACCTCCGAATGTCAGTAAACGATGACCAGTGTAACCGACTTTGGCACTCCCTCATTCCGAGTGCTAAGCGTGGCTCCCGGCCGGCGGATTTCGCACCTTGGCGCGCACCGCCGCGTGCAGTCGTGCAAAGTGTTCCCCTAGCTGAAGCAACCAGTTCACCGCTCGATCACCGGGTCGGACCGCCACGAGCGGCCGATCCCACCATCGCTGGAGCCGCCATGACCGACTTCCTCAACGACCTGAACAGCATCATCTGGAGCAATCCGTTGGTGTACCTATGCCTCGGAGTGGGGGTGTACTTCTCCATCCGCTCGCGGTTCCTGCAGATCCGGCACATACCGGAGATGATCCGGGTGATGCGCCACGGTCAGAGTTCGCCCGATGGCGTCTCGTCCTTCCAGGCGTTGATGATCTCGCTGGCCGGTCGCGTCGGCACCGGGAACATCGCCGGTGTGGCGACGGCGATCGCGTTCGGCGGTCCGGGTGCACTGTTCTGGATGTGGGCGATGGCGTTCCTCGGGGCCTCGACCTCGTTCGTCGAGTGCACGCTCGGCCAGATCTACAAGACCCGCGATCCGCTGACGAACGAGTATCGCGGCGGCCCGGCCTACTACTTCAGCAAGGCGCTGGCCCACACCAAGGCGGCCCCGCTCTTCAAGGTCTACGGGCTCATCTTCGCCGCCGTGACCGTCCTCGCCTGCGGGCTGCTGCTCCCGAGCGTGCAGTCCAACTCCATGGCCCTGGCGATGAACCAGGCGTGGGGTATCGCGGACTGGGCCGTCGCGATCGGCGTCGTCATCGTGCTCGCCTTCGTCATCATCGGCGGGGTCAAGCGCATCGCTACCTTCGCCACCGTTGTCGTGCCGTTCATGGCGGTCCTCTACATCCTCTTCGCGCTGGTGGTGGTATTCCTCAACGCGTCCGAGATTCCCGAAGTCCTCCGGATGATCTTCGCCAGCGCCTTCGGGATCGACTCCGTCTTCGGTTCGGTGGTCGGCGCTGCGGTCATGTGGGGCGTCAAGCGCGGCATCTACTCCAATGAAGCCGGCCAGGGCACCGGACCGCACGCAGCCGCGGCCGCCGAGGTCTCGCATCCGGCGAAGCAGGGCTTCGTGCAGGCGTTCGCCGTCTACATCGACACCCTCTTCGTGTGCTCGGCCACCGGCTTCCTCATCATCTCGACCGGTGCGTACCGGGTGTTCGAGGGCGAGAGTGCCGACGGCGCGGTGATCGCCGACGGCGGACTGCTGCCGACGGCCACCGACGTCGGACCCACCTTCGTCCAGATCGGCTTCGACAGCATGTGGAGCGGCGCCGGTTCGACCTTCGTCGCGGTGTCTCTGATGTTCTTCTGCCTGACCACGATCATCGCCTACTACTACATGGCAGAGACCAACCTGCGGTTCCTGATGGGGAAGGCGGCGACCATCTACATCGGTCCGCTGCGCAGCACGCTGGGCTCGAACCTCACGATGCTCCTGCAGGCACTGATCCTCGTATCGGTGGCCATCGGATGCGTCTCGACCGCCAGCGAGGCGTGGACCCTCGGCGACATCGGAGTCGGGCTGATGGCGTGGCTGAACATCGTCGGCATCATCATCCTGCAGCAACCCGCGTTCAAAGCGCTGCGCGACTACGAGAAGCAGAAGAAGGAAGGCAAGGACCCGATCTTCGACCCGATCGCTCTCGGAATCGTCGGGGCGACGTTCTGGGAGTCCTACGGCCGGGCCGACGACCGCCCCGAAGAAGTCACCCTGTCCAAGAAGTGAGC
>NZ_JAMBDT010000015.1:0-61134 GCF_025143765.1 Gordonia sp. p3-SID1431 | reverse complement strand
CTCAGGGAGCATGGGGGGGTTCGCACCTGAGGGAGTAGTTGTGTTGCGCAGCCGGGATCAGTCGGCGACGTCGAAGACCACCGGGGCGTGATCGCTGGCGCCCTTCGCTTTTCGCGCGGCACGATCGACAACGGCGCCCATGATGCGGGTGTCGAGAGCGGGCGAGCAGAACGCGTAGTCGATGCGCATGCCCTCGTTCCGGGGGAACCGCAGCTGGGTGTAGTCCCAGAAGGTGTACCCCGGGGCGTACGGAAGGGCCGAGTCGACGAGGCCGGCCTCCAGAAACCCCTGCACTGCAGCGCGTTCGGGTGGGGTCACGTGTGTGCGTCCCTCGAAGTACTCGCGATCCCACACGTCGTCGTCGGTCTGGGCGACGTTCCAGTCGCCGGCGAGCATCATGTCCGCGGCGGGGTCGTGGGCCAGCCGCAGGGTGATGTGATTCCGCAGCGCGTCGAGCCAGGCGAGCTTGTACGTGTAGTGCGGGTCGTCGGGTGTCCTGCCGTTGGGTACATAGAGGCTCCAGACGCGAACACCGTTGCAGCGCGCGGAGATCGACCGCGCCTCCCGGATCGGCTGGCCGTCGACCGGGTGCGTCGGCACGCCGTCGAAGGAGATCTCGACCTCGTCGAGCCCGACCCGTGAGGCGATCGCGACACCGTTGTAGGCGCCTTGCCCGACGTGCGCGACGTCGTAACCGGCGGCGAGGAAACTCATCAGCGGGAACGCGTCGTCGTGACACTTGGTCTCCTGCATCGCGAGAACGTCGACGCCGGCGGTCTCCGCCCAGGCGACGACGGACTCGGACCGGGCGCGGATCGAGTTGACGTTCCAGGTGGCGATCCTCATCGGATGTCCTCCGACGCGGCCGGCACGTGCGGTGTCACATAGCGATAGGTGTGATGCAGCCCGAAACCCAGGCGGCGATACCACGATCCGGCCAACCGGTTGGTGGACTCGACCTGCAGGTAGACCGAGTCGGCGCCCTGCTCGACCCCCCACGCCGTCAGCGCCGCGACCACCGCGGAGGAGAGCCCGCCCCCGCGCGAGCCCGGGTCGGTCCACAGGGCGGTCAACCCCAGCCACCGGTGTCCGTCCGGCGACTCGGTCACCGAACCCCGCCCGATCGCTGCTGCATCGTCGACGGTCGCGAAGGTCATCGGGCCGTCCCCGGCGGTCACGACGCCGGCCACGGTGTCGAGTCCGCGCGACGCGCGCCCACCGGCGTATGCGCTCAACCAGCGGGTGTCCGGTTGCGGATCGAGTTGCACTGTCCGTCCGTGCATCTCGCCGGTGCGCGCGCGGAGCCCCGGCAGGTCGGCGGTCAGCATCTGTACCTCGACCCCGGGGTCTCCGGGAACGGAGCCCGACGGGATGAGGCGATCCGGGGAGGCGAGGAGCGGAGGGAGGCCGCGGTCGGCGTACCACTCACCGATATGTCGCAGGGTCGCGGCGTCGGGACGTGCGTGGCGTGCCAGGGGCACAGCCGAGTTGGCGCGTCTGCTGAAGCCGTGACCGGCCCGCAGGAGCCAGTCGTCGACCCACTCCGTCTCGACACCGGGCCAGGCGAGGGCGGCGGCGTGCTCGAGCGCGCGGATCTCGCTGTTGCGCACCGGTTTCGCGGACAACAGACGGACCGAGGTGATCGCCGCGAACGGGATCGACAACTCCTCGTCGTCGCGTCGTATCCGCAGCGGGTCGGAGTCGTCGAGCAGGACGCCCGTCACGTCCGACCGGGCGGCCGTGGGATCTCCCCGCCAATCGGCGGGGGTCGCATCGCCCAGCAGATAGCGAACGACGACGCGGTCGCCCGCGACGGCACCCGACAATGAGACCTCCACGCGGAAGCGGGATCAGTCGTCGTCGTGCCCGAACGGGTCGGCGACCTCGCCGGGCGTCCACGTCAGACCGGGGACCCCCCACTTGTTACGTTTGATCGCCTTCTTCGCGGCCCGGGCGTTGCGCCCCACGAGCACGTCGACGTAGAGGAAGCCGTCGAGGTGGCCGACCTCGTGCTGGAGCATCCGGGCGAAGAATCCCTCGCCCTCGATGACGACCTCGGTGCCGGTCCGGTCGGTGCCGGTGACGCGGGCCCAGTCGGCACGGCCGGTGGGGAACTGCTCACCCGGCACCGACAGGCATCCCTCGTCGTTGTCGTCGGGATCCGGCATGGTCTCGGGGATCTCGGAGGTCTCGAGGACCGGGTTGATGACCTCGCCGCGGCGGCGGGCCGCTGAGCGGTCGCCGTCGGGGCAGTCGTAGACGAACACCCGGGACCCGACGCCCACCTGATTGGCGGCCAGGCCCACACCGTGGGCGGCGTCCATGGTGTCGTACATGTCGTCGATGAGGCCGACGACCTCGTCGGACGGACGGCCGTCCGCGTCGAGGGGGACCGGAGTGGTCGGCTGGTGCAGGACCGGCTCGCCCACGATGCAGATCGGGAGAATCGCCATGGCGATCACCTTAGCGCTGCTCAGGGCGCAGGAACGACGCCGGGTACGGCGTCGCGGATGGCGTCACCGGCAGGGCCGGGAATGCCGGGGAACAGCGTCGACTGCCAGTCGAAGCTGTCGACCGGCTCGGTCACCACCGAGCCCGCGCACGACCCGCGCAGCGACGTCCGCACGTTGGCGATGATCGTCGGGTCGCGCATCTCGATGACGTGGTCGTACCCGGTGTTCGCCAGGGGGACGGGGGAGTATGCGCGGCACTGTGCGGTTCCGTCGAGGCGACCGTCGGTCCATTCGCCGTCGCTCTGCACCACCGAGTACCGGGTGGGGCCGGGGGCGTCGGGACCATGGTTGAGCTCGGTGACCGCGTCGGCGTACATGCAGGTGTCGTAACCGCCGTCGCGCGGCTGCGCGCAACCGCCGGGCGAGCCGTACTGGGCGGTCCCGATCGCGACGTACTCGTCGACGACGTCGGACCCGCCGAGGAACTTCAGGTAGTGCCGGGCGCCGAGCCCGCCCGCACTGTGGGTGACGAGCCCGATCGACTTCGCGGTGCCGGCGAAAGGTGCGATCGTCCGCTGGATCAGCCGGGCGTCGGACGCCACGTCGCGTCCCCCGGCGTGCGCGTACACCACGGTGTTCCCGTCGGCGCGGATCGCCTCGGCCAGCGGACGGAACGTTTCCTCGTTCTGTGCGTTGCCGGCGTAGAGCTGCTGGCCGGGCACGATGACCACGACGCGCTCGGCGGGCGCGGCGGCAGCGGGCGCGGCGAGTGCCGCGGTCGCGACGGCGGCCGTGGAGGCCAGCGCCGCGATGGCTCCCAACACTGCTCGCCGGGTCCTCGCCACCCCGGATCCGGTTGTCGTCATCCCGACCGTCGTCATCTCTGTCCCCCCGCCTCGACCCATCCCGGACGGGGATGGGTGAGGGCAGCCTAACAGTGGCCGCCGTCCGACGGAATGGTCGTGATGCGCGCCGTGGCGAGTCACACCGCGATCGGACCGGCCCGCCGTGGTTAGATTGGCTGCGAACCACACCGCTGTCATTCGTCTCCGTGAGGAGACGTCCGCGCCCGCGTCGCGTCGCGAATAGGTGCACGTCAGCGGTGGTGTGAGGTCGTCGACTGGTATCTGAGGGAGTGAGATGGACGGCGCAGCTGCGCGTAGCCAGAAACAGGGCGATCAAACCACCCCCGGCCAGGACGCAGAGGCCGGGGCGGCCGGCCGGCCGGTCGATCCGCACGAGGTCGGTGCGGACGGTCTGACCCGCCGCGAACACGACATCCTCGCGTTCGAGCGCCAGTGGTGGAAGTACGCCGGCGCCAAGGAAGAAGCGATCAAAGAGCTGTTCGGTTTGTCGGCGACCCGGTACTACCAGGTGCTCAACGCGCTGGTCGACCGGCCGGAGGCGCTCGCGGCCGATCCGATGCTCGTCAAGCGGCTCCGGCGCCTGCGCGCGACCCGTCAGAAGGCCCGTGCGGCGCGCCGTCTGGGCTTCGAGATCACCTGAGACGCTGAACCCGGTCGCCCTCGCGCGGTGCGTTAAGGTCGTCGGTGATGAATGCAGATCGTGAGCCCAATCGCCTGCCGCTTCGTGCGGGGGCGATGATGCTCTTCGCAGTCGCCGTGGTCTTCATCGGCCTCGGCTGGCATTCCGCGGCGACCGCCGGGAACGACGCCCCGACGACCGAGGCCGCGACGACCGTGAGTTCGTCGCCCACGTCGACGCCGGCGTCCACGAGCGCGGCGTCGACCGACAAGCGGCTCTGCGTGATCAACGCCGGCCAAGTCGCGGGCCTCGCCTCGGACGTCACCGATCTGCTGGAGGCCAGGGGCTACCAGATGGCGGAGCCCGGCAACTACACCGCGGGCGGGTTCAGCGAGAACACGGTCTTCCACGAGGACGACACGGACAAGGCCCAGGCCGACGAGGTCGCCGAGGCACTCGGCGGCCAGGTCGCGGTCGAGGAGCGGCCGGCCTCGTTCACCCGGTGCCGCGGAGGCATCCCGGTGGTCGTGGTGACCGCGGTCAGCGGCGCATGACCCGGGCCGAGCCGCGAACCTCTGAATCACGAAACAGCTGAACCGAGAATAACGAAAACCACTGTCCGCCAACCAAGGAGTGACATGTCCGGACGTTCCACACTCGCCGCGCCCCGCGCTCTCGCCGCGTTGTTCTCCGCAGGACTGATCGGCGTGACACTGGCCGGGTGCAGCCCCGACCAGGAGCCCACGGACGTCCCGGGCACGACGCCGCCCGTCGTCAGCGATGCGCCGCTCCCGCCGGGCGCCGAGGACGACGTCGACGGCGAGCCCAGCGGCCAGATCGCCGTCGCCGAGATCAAGGACACCTCCGGCGACGTCGTCGGCCAAGCAACCTTCACCGCGGCCACCGAAACCGCCGAGCCGGTCACCATCAACGTGCGCGTCACCGCCGGTGAGCTGCCGGCCGGGTTCCACGGCATGCACATCCACGAGACCGGCACCTGTGACGCGGGCGCCGGCGGCTCGCAGGCGTTCACCTCGGCGGGCGGACACCTGCAGGTGGACGGCAACACCGACCATCCCTCGAGCGGGGATCTGATCTCGATCAACATCCTCGAGGACCACACCGGCCGGACGGTCACCACGACCGACGCGGTGACGATCCAGCAGCTGATCGGCAAGTCGATCATGATCCATGAGAAGCCCGACAACTTCGGGAACATCCCGGCCGACAAGTACCCGGGCGGACCGAACCCCGACACCCTGCGGACCGGCGACGCCGGCGCACGCATCGCGTGCGGTGTCATCGAAGAGGAGAGCTAGGGGTTCTGGCGCCGTCCGACGCCACCTGAGCACATGACACCGATCGAGTTCGACGGGTCACCGACCCCCACCCTCGGGGTCGAATGGGAGTTCGCCCTGACCGACAAGGGAACCGGCGACCTGTCGAACTCGGCGGCGGCGCTCTTCGCCGCCGTCGGCGAACACCATCCCGACTTCGCGGGCAGAATCCACAAGGAGCTGCTGCGGAACACCGTCGAGTTGGTGACCGGCATCTGCCGGACCGCGGGCGAGGCGATCGCCGACCTCACGGGCACGCTCGGCGTGGTGCGGGGGCTGACCGAGGACCTCGGCGTCGATCTGTACGGCGCCGGTACGCATCCGTTCGCGGAGTACTCGACCCAACTGCTCACCGAGGGGCACCGATACGCGGAGCTGATCGAGCGCACCCAGTGGTGGGGGCGGCAGATGCTGATCTGGGGCGTTCACGTCCACGTCGGGATCAGCCACCGCGACAAGGTGTTACCCGTTCTCGACGCGCTCCTGAACTACTATCCGCACCTGCTCGCGCTGTCTTCGTCGTCGCCGATGTGGGCCGGTCAGGACACCGGATACGCGAGCAATCGAGCCATGATGTTCCAGCAACTCCCGACCGCCGGGCTGCCGTTCCAGTTCGAGACCTGGGAGCAGTTCGAGGCCTTCGTCGCAGACCAGAAGACGACCGGGATCATCGACCATCTCAACGAGATCCGCTGGGACATCCGGCCTTCCCCGCATCTGGGGACCATCGAGGTCCGCGTGTGCGACGGCATGACCAACCTCGGCGAGCTGTCGGCGATCGTCGCGCTCATCCACTGCCTGGTCGTCGACCTGGACCGGCGGTTCTCGGCGGGCGAGAAGCTGCCGACGATGGCGCCCTGGCTCGTCCAGGAGAACAAATGGCGGGCAGCCCGCTACGGACTCGACGCCATCGTCATCCTCGACTCCGACTGCACCGAGAAACTCGTGACCGAGGACCTCACCGCTCTGCTCGAACGACTCGAACCGATTGCGCGCGAACTCGATTGCGTCGACGAGCTGGCCGGCGTCGAGCGCATCATCGCCCAGGGCGCGAGCTATCAGCGGCAGCGTGACGTGCATCGTCGCACCGGTTCGCTACGCGAGGTGGTCGCGTCGGTGGTCGCCGAGCTGGACGCTCCCTGATCTCAGTCGGCGCGAGATCCGGGAGGCAGGGCCCGGGCTCAGAGGGCCAGACCAATGGCGAGCACGACGATTCCGAGAGCGGGAACCACACCCTGCTTCAGTGCGGCCGCGATCTTGTCGGGGCTCGACAGCGCCAGCACAAGTGCCGCGGCCGCCATCGAGGCCGTGCCGGTGATGACGAGTGTTGCACCGATCGCGATGGATCCGCCGATGACAAAGGCGATCCCGACGAACACGGCGATCGCGAGGAACAGGTTGTAGAACCCCTGGTTGAACGCCAGTTCCTTTTGTGCGCTCGCCTGTTCCACCGTTCCGGTGCCGAACGTCGCGCGTGCGCGCGCGCTCGTCCATGCGATGGACTCCAGATAGAAGATGAAGACGTGGACGAGCGCCGCGATCGCGGCGAGCACCAGACCTGCGATGACCATTTCGTACTCCTCGTTGTCGACGGGCCCGTCGGAGAATAGTGTTCCGATCGGTCTAAAATACCGGAGGGCGACGACAGAGAGGTGGGCGGCCGGCGAATGGGACGGATTCAGGAGTTCGACACGACCGAGGTCGTCCGGGCCGCCCGCGGGATCTTCTGGCAGCGGGGATACGAGAGCGCGTCGCTTCCCGACCTGGAACGGGCGACCGGAATCGGGCGATCGAGTCTCTACCATGCCTTCGGATCGAAGCGGGGTCTCTTCGACGCCGCCGTACAGAGCTATCTCGACGAGGTGGTCCGCCCGCGGCTGCGTCCCCTGACCGGCGGCACCGTTGCGCCTGACGCCGTCGAGAACTACCTGAGCGGGCTGCGATCGGCGCTGACCGATGACACCTCCCCGGCGTGCGAGGGCTGTCTGCTCATCAACACCGCCGGTGCCCCCATCGGCCGCGACGCCGCCGTCGCTCGGACCATCGCCGACTATCGCGACGAGCTGCGGGGGGCGGTGGGGTCCGGTGTGCGGGCCAGCTCGCCCGAGCTTGATGACGATCGACAGGCAGTCCTCGCCGACGCCGTGACGGCCCTGGTCATCGCCGCACTTGCGCTCGTGCGGGTCGTTCCCGGGGAAGCCGCCCGGGGCATCGACACCGCGCTCGCGCTGGTCCGTGAGGCGCGAGGGGCGTCGGACGATCGGTCCGCAGTCAGTCCCGGTCCGGTGACTCCATGTCCCGCTGATCCATGAGCCCGTCGCGGGCCCGTTGCTCCTGGTATGCGAGCCGGCCGATCCGATGCGCCACGACGGGCGCGGTGATCAGGGCGAAGAGCCCGGCGAGAATCAGCATCCCGCTGTCGACGTTGTCGCCGAGCCGGAGCACGGCGCCCAGCAGGATGAGGAGCAGGCCGAAGGTCTGCGGTTTGGTGGCCGCGTGCATCCGGCTCAGGGTGTCCGGGAACCGGACGAGTCCGATGGCGGCGGTGACCGCCATCAGGCATCCGAGGAGCAGCAGCGTCGCGCTGACGATGTCGATGATCATGTCTGGTCGTCCCGGACTCGGAACCGCGCGATCGACACCGACCCGACGAAGCTGAGGAGGGCCAGGGCCACGATCGCCGGGACCACCGTCGAATCACGGCTGAACGCCGCCCAGGTCCCCAGGCCGCACATGCACAGCGCGATGAGCACGTCGAGTGCGACGAGTCGGTCGAGCGTCGTCGGGCCGCGCAGGATGCGGATCATCGTCAGCACCGCGGCGACGAGCAGCATGGCGGCGGCGATCGTCCAGACGTAGCTCATGAGTCACCTCGTTCCCGCTCGGGCTCGCCCTGTCGACGTTCCGGTTCGGTGTCGTCGATCGACCGGGCGTTGTCCACCGACCGGTCCACCGTGCGGACGTGGTGGAAGTCCTCGTCGATGCCGTGGAACGGACTCGGATGCCATTCGCTGTCCCGCTCGAACGCCTTGATGAACATCCGCTCGACATAGGCGACCTGATCGTAGAAGGCCCGCACCTTCTTCTCCGAACGGACGTCGAAGACGTGCACGTAGAGCATCCGGCGTCGATGGTCGATCTCCAGGACCATGGTGCCCGGCACCAGGTTGAGGTAGTCGACGGCCAGGGTCAGCACCATGTCGGACTTGATCGCGACGCGCACCCGTACCACGGCGCCCAGCGGTGGCCGGCCGGGACGGATGGCCATCCAGCCGATCTGCACACTCGACACGAAGAAGTCGACGATCAGACGGCCGACGAGCTGCAGTACCGACAGGGGATGGATACGGCCCTCGACCGGGACCCGCGGCAACGGCAGCACCGTCAGCACCAGGATCGCCAGCACGATCCCTGCGATCACATTGGCCCAGGACAGCGTGCCCCACAGCAGGACCCAGACGAACGTCAGCCACGCGATGGTCCACAACCGGACCGCGACCTCGCGGCCGTCGCTGCCCAGCCACCTGGGCACACGGGTGTGCGTGCGCAACCACACCAGCGCGGCGACGAAGTGCCAGAAGACGAACAGCAGCGACACGCGCCACACGTTGATGATCAGGGACAGGACCGGTCCCTTGGTCGAGACGACCGGCGGCCGCCGTTTGGGCGTCGCGGATGCTCCGCGGGCGCGGTCGTCGGCTCGATCCTGCGCGCTCATCGGGTACCACCCACTCCCAGCACGGCGTCGACGTAGACGGCGCGGTCGACGACGTCGGTCGCCGCGTGGTCGGTGAAGTCGAAGATGGGCCCGGCCCAGAGGGTGAGCACGAGTCCCGCGGCCACCATCGCCATCGTCGGCAGCACCATCATCACGGGCATCCGACCGACGTCCTCACGGTCGGAGAACGCGGCGTCGTCGGCGCTCTCGTCGATGAGCGCGGACGGGCCCTTGTCGGCGAGATCGCCTTCGGGGGCGTCGGCGCGCGGTCGCCAGAACCCCTTGGTCCAGATGCGGGCCATGACGTAGAGGGTGAGCAGGCTGGTGACCACCGACCCGGCGACGAGGATCCAGGCCAGCACGGACCCGTCCTGGGTGCCCGCCTCGAGGAGGGCGACCTTGCCGATGAAACCGGAGAACGGTGGGATGCCGCTGAGATTTAGCGCGGGCACCAGGAACAGGACGGCCAGCAGGGGGCTGGCGATGAGCCCGCCCAGGCGGCGGAGCGAGGCCGAACCGGCTTGACGTTCGATCAGGCCGACGACCAGGAACAGCGTCGTCTGCACGAGGATGTGGTGGGCGACGTAGTAGATCGCCGCCGACATCCCGAGGTCCGACGACAGCGCGATGCCGAAGATCATGTAGCCGATGTGGCTGACGAGGGTGAACGACAGCAGTCGCTTGATGTCGGCCTGGGCGATCGCGCCGAAGATGCCCACGAGCATCGTCAACAGGCCGGCGACCAGCAGCACCGCGTCCATCGTGCCGCCGGGGAACAGCAGCGAGTGGGCGCGCACGATCGCGTACACACCGACCTTGGTGAGCAGGCCGGCGAACACCGCCGTGACGGGTGCCGGCGCGGTGGGGTAGGAGTCGGGTAGCCACGTCGACAGCGGGAACACCGCGGCCTTGATGCCGAACGCCACGAGCAGCACCGCGAACAGCGCGTTGCGGGTCCCGTCGGGGACGTCGTCGAGGCGCACGGCCATCTCGGCGAGGTTGAGGGTGCCGGTCGTCGCGTACGCGAACGCGATGCCCGCGAGGAAGATCAGCGACGACACCATCGACACCATCACGTACGACGCACCGGCGCGGACGCGTTCGGCACTGGCCCCCAGGGTGAGCAGCACGTAACTCGCGGTCAGCAGGATCTCGAACGAGACGTACAGGTTGAACAGGTCGCCGGCGAGGAACGCGTTGCAGACACCCGCGGTCAGGATGAGGTAGGTCGGCAGGAAGATCGACGTCGGCTGCTGGGCCGTGCCGTCACGGATACCCTGCCCGATCGCGTACACGACGACGCACAGCAGCACGATCGTCGAGACGACGAGCATCAGGGCCGCGAGCTGGTCGACGACCAGCGTGATCCCGAGCGGTCCGTTCGGGTAGCCCTTGTCTCCCCAGCCGCCGATCGCGACCGCGAAGGTCCCGTGGCGGTCGGTCAGGTACAGCATCAGGCACGACGCGACGAACGCGACGGTGATGGCGACGATCGACACCGCCCGCTGGATCTTGGGGCTGCGGCCGAGCAGCAGCGACACGGCGGCAGCGCCCAGCGGCACCAGCGTCGGCAGCGTGATCAGGACGGGGATCCATGACTCCTGCGGGGTCATCGGTCACCCCCGTCCTCGTCGGCGTGCTTCTTGTCGTGGTCTGCGCGGTTCTTCTTGTCCGGCCCGACCACGTCGCGGTCCGGCATCTCACGCTGGTCGATGACGTCGGGGTCGGCGTCGTCCTCGCCGGACCCGTCGGGAGGTGCGACGGCCGACTTGGGACCGACCTCGTCGGGACCGAGTTCGCCCGGCCCGTACACGTCCGGCCCGTCCTCGCGGGCGGCGGTCTGCGCCGAGGTCTCGGGATCGGGCTCCTCCTCCGCGCCGCCGATCTCGTCGACGACGTCGGAGTCCGTCGGCATGATGTCGGTCTCGTAGAGCGCGGCGTGCCGGGCGGCGGCCTCCTCCGCGGTGAGCGGATTGCCCTTGTCGTCGAAGTGATCGCCGGTCGGGGTGTCGGAGTGGGTCAGTGGATCGTCGCTGCGATCGCGGTCGGGTGCCGTCCCCAGCGATCCGCTCAAGATCTTGACGTCCTCCTCGTCGTCCTCGACGTCGTCGTCGTCCCGATTGATCACGAACAGCCGGTAGACCAGCGCCAGGACGAACGCGGCGACGCCCATCATGATCACGATCGCGGTCAGGACCATGCCCTGCGCGAGGGGATCGGCGTCGGACGCCCGGTTCTCCGACGACCGGCCCATGATCGGCGGGTTCCCCATGCCGCCCGACACGACGATGATCATCAGGTTGAGCGCATTGCCGACGAGCAGGAGCCCGAAGAGCATCCGGACCAGACTGCGTTCCATCAGCAGGTACACGCCGCACGCCGCCATCGCGCCGACGACCAGCATCAGCGAGAGATTCGTGGTCATCGGCTCACCTGCTCGCCGGTGGTACTCGCGGCGTCGTCCGCCGCGGTGTCGCCACGCGAGTTCTCGATGCGCGCCGCGGTGCGGGCGATCGTGGTCTCCACATCGAGACGCGCGCCGAGACTTCGCAGCACGTCCAGGACGAGCCCGACAACGATCAGGTAGATGCCGAGGTCGAAGAACAGGGCGGTCACGAACTTGATGTCGCCGAGGACCGGGACGGTGACCTCGAAGACCGCCGACGAGAGTGCGGGGGCGCCGAGGAACATCGAGACGATCGCCGTGGTCGCCGAGACGGCCAGGCCGGCGCCCAGGATGCGGCCGGGCTCGATCGGCAGCGCCTCACCGAGTTCGTAGCGTCCGCCCGCCAGGTAGCGGAGGACGAGCGCGAGACCCATCGTCAGGCCGCCGGCGAAGCCACCGCCCGGCGCATTGTGGCCGGCGTAGAAGAAGTAGATCGACAGCACGACCATCGTCGGGAACAGCAATCGCGTCGTGGCCTCGAGAACCATCGACCGGTGGCGCGGGTCGCGCAGTCCGGAACCGAGGAGCCACGTGGTGCGGTCCGGTGGGACGTGATCGTCGTCGTCCCCGTTGTCGCCGGCCTGCAGCCGGGCGGCGTCGGCCACGCGTGGTGCCGCACCGAAGCGGCGGTTGCGGAAGACCATCGACGCGACGCCGGTGGCGGCCGCGATGAGCACCGACACCTCGCCGAGGGTGTCCCAGGCGCGGATGTCGACGAGCAGGACGTTGACGGCGTTGGCGCCGTGGCCGTAGTCGTAGGCGGCCTCGGGCAGGTCGACGTGGAGCGGTTCGGTCGAGCGCGCGGACGCCGCGAACAACCCGATCAGGACCAGCATGGCGCCGAAGGCGAGCCCGATGAGGGCGCGCAGCGGCTTGAAGCCGGTTGCGTGCCGCTTCTCCGGTTCGGCGGGCAGCTTGCGCAGCACCAGCACGAAGATGACCAGGGTGAGCGTCTCGACGAGGAACTGGGTGAGCGCGAGGTCGGGGGCGCCGTACAGCGCGAACAGCATCGCGCAGCCGTAACCGGTGATCCCGACGACGAGGGTCGCCGCGAGGCGGTTGCGGAGCAGCACGGCGGCCAACGACGCGGCGACGATGCACCCGCCGATCACTAGCTGGACCGGCTTGGCGTCGTAGTCGATGCTCAGTCGGTCGCGAGCGCCGGCGAACAGCACGATGGTCGGCAGCAGGATCGCGGTGCACAGGATGACGCCCTGCGTCACCGGCAGTGACCCGCGCTGGGTGTTGCGCGTCAGCAGCAGCGACAGGGTGTCGGCTCCGCGCAGCGTCGCGTCGTAGATGCGGTCGGCGTTCACCAGCGGGCGGAAGCCGAAGACGCGGTCGCGGACCCGGCGGATACCGAGGAACAGCAGGGCGCCGCCGACGATGACGATGATCGAGAACACGACGGGAAGGCCGAACCCGTGCCACAGCGCGAGATGCTCGAGTTCGTGCCCGTACCCGTCGAGGGTCTCGGCGTACGGCTCGAAGAGAGCGCCGAGCTGCGGGCTGAACACACCGGCCGCCACACCGGCCGCGGCGAGCGCCACGGGCGAGAAGTAGAAGGGCCACTTCGGCGGGTGCATCTTGGCGACCGCCGGACTCGGGGTGCTGCGCACCTTGCGGCCGAACGCGCCCCACAGGAAGCGGAGCGTGTAGGCACAGGTGATGATCGAGCCGACCAGCAAGATGATGTCGACGGCGTGGGCCTGCCACGAGACGAACGCCCCGGTCTCCCACACCGAGGCGAAAGCTGTTTCCTTGCCGACGAATCCGAGGGTGACGGGGATGCCGGCCATGCTCGCCCCGGCGACCGCGGCGGTGATCGCCAGCCCCGGGAGACGATGGCCGAGCCGGGCGAGTTTGCGGACATCGCGGGTACCGGTGGAGTGGTCGATGATGCCGACGACCATGAACAGCGACGCTTTGAACAACGCGTGCGCGACGAGCATCGCGATGCCCGCCATGGCGACGTTCGCGTCACCGATGCCGACCAGCACGGCCATGAAGCCGAGCTGGGACACCGTGCCGAACGCGAGGATGAGTTTGAGGTCGAGCTCGCGCAGCGAGCGCCATCCGCCGAGCACCATCGTCACCAGGCCGAGCCCCACCACGGCGATCTGCCAACTGATCGTCACCGAGAAAGCAGGGGCCAGACGGGCGATGAGGTAGATGCCGGCCTTGACCATCGCGGCCGCGTGCAGGTACGCGCTGACCGGGGTCGGTGCGGCCATGGCGCCGGGCAGCCAGAAGTGGAACGGGACGATGGCCGATTTGGTGAGCGCGCCGATCAGCAGCAGGACCACCGCGATGTCGACGTACACACCGGTCGGCGGTGCCGAGACGATCTCCGACAGCAGGTAGGTGCCCGACCGCTCGCCCAGCATGATGATGCCGACGAGCATGGCCAGACCGCCGAACGTGGTGACCAGCAGCGCCTGGGTGGCCGACCGTCGAGCCGTCGCGCGCACCCCGTAGAACCCGACCAGCATGAACGAGAGCACGGTCGTGAGCTCCCAGAACACGTACAGCACCAGCATGTTGTCGGAGATGACGAGGCCGAACATGGCCGCGGCGAACGCGACCATCTCGCCGCCGAACACGGCGACGCGGGGACGGGCGTCGTCGAAGTAGTGGGCGCAGTAGCAGAGGACGAGCGCACCGACCCCGAGGATCAGCACCGACAGGATGGCGGTCAGGGTGTCGAAGCGGGTGGCGATGTCCATCTGGAGTGATGGGACCCAGCTGACGGTCTCGACCCGGGCGGCAGCCGCATCGGCCGGCGGCCAGTTGAGCACGACCCAGATCAGCGCGCCGAGGGGCGCCAGTGCGAGAACGTAGAAACCGCGCGTACCCATCCAATGGATGACTGCGGGCGCGACGAGTGCGCACACTGCCAACGCAGCCAACACAGAGATCAAAAGGGCACTCCGTCTTTCTCCCGGCGGGGTGTCACGGGCGAACACCCGCGGTGGCTACTTTACCGTTGCCCGTATGTTCCGGTTCGACTGGCTCCGGCGTACCGCCGTCAGCATCGCCGCTGTCCTGCTGGTGTTCGGCCTCGTGGCGGGTTGTGCGGACGAGGAGCAGGCCGGCCCCGACGGCGTCCCGTTGCCGTCGGATTTCCCGGCTGCGCAGGTCCCGCTCATCGACGGTCACGTGCTCTCGGCGAGCGGCAGTCGCTCCGACGGTTGGGAGGTCGCGGTGCAGGGCCCGGCCAACGCGGGCAATCAGCTCGAGGCCGCGACCGAGACGCTCACCGAGGCCGGCTACGTCGAATCGCACCGTTCGACCGAGGGCGGACAGTCGGTCGTCGTGCTGTCGGCGACCAAGGAGGGTTCGACCTACTGGGTCCAGATCGGCGCGTCCCCGCAGGCCGCGGGCGGTGGGTCGTCGGTCTTCTATCTGGTCAACGTGGAGTAGGCATCGCACTAGCTCGTCGACCCGCGGTCGAGGTGACCGGACCGACTGTGATCGACGATCGCGATCGGGCATCGCGTGTGGTGCTGAGCGGCGCGCGCCACCGACCCCGCCCAGGTCGCGAAGGTGCTCCCGGCCCGGGGGCGGGTCACGACCAGAAGCGAGGCCTGCGGAACCGCCTCGCCGACGGCCCTCGACGGGTTGCCGTTCACCAACTGCAGCGTCGTGTCGCGGTCGGGGAAGCGTCGGCGCCAGGGGTCGAGCAGCGCGTCGGCTCGCGCGTACAGCGCTTCGATCCGAGCGGGCGGGGCGTCGTCGGGGATCGCGCACACGATCGCCACGGGGTTGCCGGTGGCATCGGCGTACTCGAAGGCGGTCGACAGCGCGAGGTCGGACGGGGCGTCGGCATCGATGGCCGCGACGACCGGACCGCCCGTCGCGAGGTTGCCGTACGGAACCGTCACGACCGGGCATCGCGACCGGGCCGAGAGCGCGGAGCTGATGCTCCCGGTGGTGAGGCGTTCGATGAGGCCGGGTCGATGATGGCCGAGGACCATCAGATCGACCTGACCCGACAGCCTGGTGAGCAGGGGTATCGCGAAGTCGTGTTCGACGACGGTCTCGATGCGCAGGCCCGGACGCCGGGTGCCGAGACGGCCGGCCAGCGCGGTCAGGTGGGCGGCCGCTGCCTGCCGCGTGGCGGTGACGTCGAAGTCGAGTTCGAACTCGCTGAGTGGTTGCAGCGCAACGGCTGCCGCGAATCCGTGAATCAGTAGCAGGCGGTCCCCGTCGCGGGCCGAAGCGGCCGCCCAGTGAGCGGCCGCCTCGGATTCGGGACTCAGATCGACCCCGACGGCGATGGTGTTCATCGGGCGCGGGTGGCGTCGCCCGTCCGCGTCTCGCCGGCGATGGCGTCGTCCGCGACGGGACCGACCGCCGACGGTGCCACGGCTGCGGGCACGGCGACGTCGGCGACCGCCGCCTCCTGCGCGCGGCGCTCCTCGTCGCTGCTCATCGTCTTCAGCGCAACCTCCTTGATGAACGCGATGGCGATGAAGCTCAGGGCCGCCATGACCGCCGCGACCAGGAACACCCGGGCGGTGCCGTCGCCGTACGCGCCGCGCACGATGGCCGCGATCGGGGCGGGCAGTTCGTTCAGGTTCGCCAGCCCGGCACTGCCGCCGCTCGACGCACCGGCGCCGATGCCCAGCGCGCCGAGCCCCTTCGCGATGAGGTTGGTGACGTGGTTGGACAGGACCGCGCCGAGCACCGACACACCCGCGGCGCCGCCGAGTGAGCGGAAGAAGGTGACCGTCGAGGTCGCCGCACCGAGGTTGTCCGGGCTGACGTTGTTCTGTACCGCCAGCACGAGGTTCTGCATCGTCATGCCCATGCCGCAGCCCAGGATGAAGAGGAACACGCCGACCACGACCATGTCCGTGTGTGCGTCGATGGTCGCGAGCAGTCCGAAGCCGATCGTCATCATCGCGGCACCGGCCACGAGGAATCGCTTCCACCGCCCGTACCGGGTGATCAGGTTGCCCGACACGGTCGCCGACAGCATCGAACCGATGACCATCGGCAGCGTCAGCAGGCCGGCCGCGGTGGGGGAGTAGCCACGTGCGATCTGGAAGTACTGGCCGAGGAAGACCGCACCGCCGAACAGCGCGACGCCGACGCCGACGCTGGCGAGGGTGGCCAGGGTGGTGGTGCGGTCGCGGAAGATGTGCAGCGGGATGATCGGGCTGGAGACCTTCGACTCGACGAAGATCGCCAGGGCGAGGAGCACGACACCGAGTGCGACGAGTCCGTACGAGGTCAGCGAGGCCCAGTCGAAGTTCTTACCGGCCAGCGTCACCCAGATGAGCAGGGTGCTGACGCCCGAGGCGATGAGGGCGGCACCGAGGTAGTCGATGCTGACCTTCTTGCGGACCACCGGGACGTTCAGCGTGCGCTGGATGACAAGAAGGGCGATGACGGCGAGCGGGACGCAGACGTAGAACGTCCAGCGCCAGCCGAGCCAGCTGGTGTCGACGATGACGCCGCCGATGAGCGGACCGGCGACGGTCGCGACGGACATCACCGCGGCCATCGGGCCCTGGTAGCGGCCGCGTTCGCGCGGGCTGAACATCGTCGCCACGACGATCACCACCAGCGCCTGCAGGCCGCCGAGGCCCAGGCCCTGGATGACGCGGAAGCCGATCAGCATGTCGACCGAGGTGGAGAGCCCGGCGAGGACCGAACCCAGGGTGAACAGGAACAGCGCGCCCTGCACCAGGAGTTTCTTGCTGACCAGGTCGGCGAACTTGCCCCAGATGGGCGTGGTCGCGGTGGACGCGAGCAGGGTCGCGGTGATGACCCAGGTGTACTGGTCCTGGGTGCCGTGCAGGTCGGTGATGATCGTCGGCAGGGCGTTGGACACCACGGTCGACGACAGGAACGCGACGAACATGCCGAGCAGGAGGCCGATGAGGGCCTCGATCTTCTGACGATGCGTCATCGGCACCTCTTCGGCCGGCGCCATCGCGGACGCGGGTGCACTCATATGGCAAACCTCCGAGAAAGAGAGCTGCCCGCGACGAGGAGACGGGCGGGCGGCGAAACGGCGCGCGCGGTGGCGCACCCGATTGGTTGATCGATGCAACTATAAGTCGTGATGGTTGCAACCAACAACTATCGGAGGTTATTCCGGGTGTGTTCCGGGACTCATTCAGACGCAGCGGGGAGCGCGGCGGTGCTCAGTCGAGCCGACGCTCGGCGTAAGCCTTGAGGTCGGCGACCTGCGCGGGATCGAGCGACGGCCGAACCCGCTTGCGGGCCTCCTCGACGTCGGCCACGGTCACCGCGGCGGCGTCGATGTCCCGGCGCATCGCCGACAGGGCGGCCTCGCGCAGCAGGGCCGAACAGTCGGCCGCCGAGTAGCCCTCGAGGTCGCCGGCCAACTCATCGAGGTCGACTCCGTCGAGTGGGACGTCGCGCCCGGTGGCGCGCAGGATGTCCCCGCGGGCGTCGGCGTCCGGCGGCGGCACGAAAACGAGCCGTTCCAGCCGCCCGGGCCGCAGCAGCGCCGGGTCGATGAGGTCGGGTCGGTTCGTCGCACCGAGCACCACGACGTCCTGGAGCGGTTCGACGCCGTCCAGTTCGGTCAGCAGCGCGGCGACCACCCGGTCGCCGACACCGGAGTCGGTGGACTGACCGCGGCGCGGTGCCAGCGCGTCGACCTCGTCGAGGAAGATCAGCGAGGGCGCCGACTCGCGGGCACGGGCGAACAGATCCCGCACCGCCTTCTCCGACGACCCGACCCACTTGTCCATCAGCTCGGCGCCCTTGACCGTGTGCACCGACAACTGACCCGACGCCGCGAGCGCGCGGACGACGAAGGTCTTGCCGCAGCCCGGCGGGCCGAACAGAAGCACTCCACGCGGCGGGTCGACGCCTAGCCGGGCGAAGGTGTCGGGGTGCTGCAGCGGCCACAGGACCGCTTCGGTCAGAGCCTGTTTCGTCTCGACCATGTCGCCGACGTCGGCGAGGGTGATCGAGCCCAGCGCAACTTCGGGGGAATCCGAGCGGGACACCGGCCGGATGACGTCGAGGGCGCCGACGAGATCCTCGGTGCGCAGCGACGGCGCGGACTTCTCGGCACTCGCGCGCGTCGCGGCGCGCAGCGCGGCCTCGCGGGCCAGCGCGGCGAGATCCCCGGCGACGAAACCGGGGGTGCGCGAGGCGACCGACGTGAGGTCGAGGTCGCCGTCGGTCGGGACGTTCGACAGGATCGCCGAGAGCAACCGCGCCCGGGTCGCGGCGTCGGGGAGGCCGATGACCAGTTCCCGGTCGCAGAGCGACGGGTCGCGCAACCGGGCGTCGAGGCGTACCGGTTCGGCGGTGGTCGCGATGAGTGCGATGCGGCCGTCGGCGATGCCGGAACGCAGTTCGTCGAGGATCAGTGCGGCGACGGGCTCGGGTTCGGCGGGTAACAGCGCGTCGACGTCGGTGATCAGCAGGACCCCGGCCGCCGCCCGGGTGCGGGCCACCGCGTCGGCGACCGTCCGCAGGCGGGTGTTGGCCTCCGTCGCGCCGACCGTCGGGCCGTCGATGGTCACCAGCGTGCGCGACGCGCACACCGAACGCACGAAGGTCGCCTTGCCGCCGCCGGCCGGGCCGCTGACCAGGACGCCGAGACGCGGTGTCGCACCGAGGGTGCGCAGCACCTCCGGCTCGTCGAGGGTGATGGTGAGCCACTCGGTGAGCTTGGTGATCTGGGAGTCCACGCCGACCAGCTCCGACACCGGCCGGACCGGGATCTCGGGCTCCCGGGCGGGCTCGCGGACCGGGCTGGGCGCGGCGGCCGGCCGCGGGCGGGAGTCGGACTCCGACACCATGCCGAGGGCGCCGGGGATCCGGGGTGAACCGGGACCGGTCCGATCGCCCAGCGGTGCCACCTCGCCCGCGGTGGTCGACCACAGCACGGCGGTGTTGGTCTGCACGCTGACCGGCGCCGACACCCGGCCACCCGCCGGCGGGCCGGGCTCGGTTGCCGTGACGGTGAGCAATTCGGTGGTCCAGGTGATCCCGACCGACCTGGCCAGCGCACGCGTGGCCTCGGTGGCGGCGAGCTCGGGACCGAGGTCGCGGGGGAGGAGCGAGACGGCGTCACCGACGGACAAGACCTTCCCCAGCAGCGCGCGGCGCAGCGTCGACTCGGTGATCGACTGGGTGGCCAGCGCCGAACCGCTCACCACCACCCGGCTCGCGCCCTGCACCTCAACGGGCGCCAGCACGACCGTCGAGTTCTCGCGGACACCGGCGTTGGAGAAGGCGATCTCGTCGAGGAGGGCGACGCCGGTCGGCGCGGAGGCCTCGGTCGAGGCCACCACGGCCGCCGTGACCCGTGCGCCGGTGATCGACACCGCGTCCCATTCCCGCAGCGAGAGGGCCGTCAACACCTCGGGATGCACGCGGATGATGCCGCGCCGCGCCTCGGCCGCCGAGGGATTGTGCCGCGCGGTCAGCGTGAGGGAGGCCGGTGTGCTCATTCGGGCTCGCTTTCGGTCGTCTCGCCGGGCGCGCCGACCACGGACCGGCCGGGGCCGGTGGGACGGTTCAGGCCCATACGGCCGAGGGAGTTGATGACCGGCCGACGGCGTCGACCTCCGGGCGACGTGGCACGCAGGGCCCGACGCTGTGCCCGACGTTCGGCCGGCTTGTCGTCCCAGTGCTCGGGCCGGGAGGCGACCCAGCGGCGCGCGCGCCACGCATACGGGATGTGCAGGACGTATCCGGCGATGGCGATCATCATCAGCACGTACGGGAAGGTCACCAGCAGTGCCGCGGCCGCGGCGACCAGCACCAGCAGGCCGGCCACCGCGCGTGCCGGGATCGACGCGGTCTTCAGCGAGGACGTCGGGACGCGACTGACGGCCAGGAAGGCGACGAAGATCAGCCACCCGCCGACGGCCGGCAACGACGTCCACCACCCGTCGCCGAACTGTTGCTCCAGCCCGATCGGCAGGAGCGCGCAGATCGCCGCGGCGGGCGCGGGGACACCGACGAAGAAATCCTTGGTGTACGCGGGTGCCTCGTCGTCGTCGAGCAGGGTGTTGAACCTCGCGAGGCGCAGGACGATGGCGCAGCAGTAGATCAGCGCGAGCACCCAGCCGAGGTCATGCCCGTCGATGAAATAGAAGTAGATGATCATCGCCGGGACCACACCGAAGTTGATCGCGTCGGCCAGCGAGTCGATCTCGGCGCCGATCCGGCTCGTGGCTCCCATCAGGCGTGCGACCCGACCGTCGATGCCGTCGAGGAACGCGGCCGCGACCAGGAGAGCCATCGCGGTGTCGACGTCGCCGTTGATCGCTGACCGCATGGCCGTCAGGCCCGCGCAGATCGCGAGGATCGTCAGCGACGACGGGATGACGATGCGGCTGGCCTGTGCCTGGCGCCGCAGACGCCGGCGCTCCGGCTCCCGCGGAACCGGATGTGTCTGTGCGTGCCGGCTGGCCGAGCGCGCGGTCGGGTTGCGCGCGGTGCGCGAGCCGGGGCGTCGCCGGCCGGGGTTCGTGCCGGGTGAGGTCATGTCGGTCGGGTTCACCGGGCCGGAGTTCACTGATCCAGGTACGCGAACGGGGTCTCGCCGCCGACCGCGCGCTGGCCGACCGAGACGCGGGGCCGGGTGCCGGCCGGGAAGTAGACGTCGACGCGCGATCCGAATCGGATGAGCCCGTAGGTCTCGCCGATCGTCAGCGAGTCCCCGACCGACGGCTCGCACACGATCCGACGGGCGACGAGACCGGCGATCTGCACGACCGCCAGCTCAGGGCCGGGCGTGCCGCCTGCGGCGGTGGTGCGGATGGTCATCGTGGTGCGCTCGTTGTCGCGGCTGGCCTCGGGGAGGTCGGCGGAGACGAACGCGCCGGGCGTGTGGGTCACAGTGGTCACCGTGCCCGCGATCGGCACGCGCTGCACGTGGACGTCGAAGATCGACAGGAAGGTCGAGACCCGGGGCAGCGGCTGTGTGCCCAGGCCGGACTCGGCGGGCGGGACAGCCTCGTCGACCAGGGCGATGGTCCCGTCCGCGGGGGCGACCACCACGCCGGGTTCGGTCGGGGTGACCCGCTTCGGATGCCGGAAGAAGGCTGCGCACGCGGCGGCGGTCAGCGTGGCCGGTCGGGCGATCCAGCGGTGTCGACGCCCGAGGAGCGCGACGGCTGCAGGCGCGGCGACGAACGGCACACCCGCCGGATGGATCGGAGGGATGGTCTCTCGGGCCAGATCGAGAAAATGGGCGACACGGCCGGTGTCACCGGAGCCGTCCGGACGCGGACGTCGGGCCACGATCAACCTCCTCTGGCCTGTGTCCAGGCCGGATAAATGGTGCGCACCGCATCGCCGGGTGCATCGGCGTCCACTCTAGAGCGCCGCGCCCGGAGACCTCGTCGTCAGCGCAGGACCAGCACGTCCACCAGGGTGCCCGCCTCGACCGCCTCGACGTCGGCGGGGACGTCGATGAGCGCGTCGGCCTCGGCGAGGTAGCGCAGGTGATGGGACGCCGGCGGGCCGATCGGGTCCACCCCGACCACCCCGTCGCGAGGCCCGGCGTCGAGCACGCCCCGCAGGAACTGTCGTTTGCCGCGGGGTGAGCGGATGTCGGCACCGAGACGGGCTCGGATCCGTTCCCGGTCGGCGGGCAGTGCCATCGCGGCCCGCAGCGCGGGCCGGATGAAGACCTCGAAGGACACGAGTGCACTGACGGGGTTGCCCGGCAGCGTGATGATCGGCACGCGCCGGCCGCGGGAGGAGGGGAAGTGGCCGCACCCCTGGGGCATGCCCGGCTGCATCGCAACCTTCACGAACTCGACGGTCCCGGTCGCCGACAGTGCGTCCTTCACCACCTCGAAGGCGCCGGCGCTGACACCGCCCGAGGTGATGATCAGATCGGCGTCGTCGGCGACCTCGTCGAGCCGCGCGGCGAAGTCCGCGGTGTTGTCGGGCACGAAGTGCAGGTGACGGCCGGCCGCGCCGGCCTCGATGACCGCGGCGGTCAGCATCGCGCCGTTGGACTCATAGATCTGCCCGTGGCGCAACGGTTTTCCGGGTTCGACGAGTTCGGAACCGGTGGACAGCACGACGACCCGCAGCCGTCGGGCGACGGTGATCTCGGCGAGGCCCAGTGCGGCGAGCAGGCCGATCTGCGGTGCGCCGATCACCGTGCCGGCCGGCAGCGCCCGGGTGCCGGCCTCGATGTCGGAGCCGCCGCGCCGGATGTGCCTGCCGCGCTCGGGTGCGGCGGTGAACGTGACGGTCGGCGCCGCGGCGACCGGGCCCACCACGGCGTCGGTCAGTTCGACCGGGACCACCGCGTCGGCGCCCGCGGGCATCGGGGCGCCGGTCATGATGCGGTGCGCGGTGCCCGGCTCGAGAGTGAGGTCGTCGGTGCGGCCGGCGGGGATGTCCGCGGCGACCGGCAGGGTGACCGGGGTGTCGGCGCTCGCGTCCGCGAGATCGTCGGCGCGGACCGCGAATCCGTCCATCGCGGAGTTGTCGAAGCCGGGCAGCGACAGCGGGGCGTCGACGTCGGTGAACGTGGCGAGACCCAGCGATTCGGGTACCGCGACCTCCGACGGTTCGGGTGCGCCGAACAACGCCGCGACGACGCGCTGATGCTCTACGACGGTACGCATGCGCTCAGCATGCCAGGTGTCGACGGGGACGATGCCGCCGTCCCGGCTCGTGGCCGGGCCGTCCTGCGACGCCGCTGGGCGAGGACTACATTCGTGCGCATGGCGCTGGGTCTGCTGTTCGACATCGACGGGGTGATGGTCACCTCGTGGCAGGCGCTGCCCGGCGCGGTCGAGGCGATCGCCGATCTCGCCGACCAGGGCATCCCGCGGATGTTCTTGACCAACACGACGTCCCGCTCGCGTGGCGAGATCGCCGAGGCGCTCAACGAATGCGGTTTCGAGGTGAAGCCGGACGAGATCCTGTCGGCCGCCAAGCTGACCGCCGAACACGTCGCCGCCACCTATCCGGGCAAGCGCGTGTGGGTGCTCAACCAGGGCCCGATCGCCGAGGACATGACCGGCGTGGAGTTGACCGACGACCCGGCGTCGGCCGAGGTGGTGGTACTCGGCGGCGCCGGCTCGGTGTTCACCCACGCGGCATTGTCCAAGGTCCTGGAGATGATGCTCGACGGGATTCCGGTGATCGCGATGCACCGGTCCATGACCTGGTCGACGGCGGACGGCCTGAGCATCGACACCGGGGTCTACCTCGAGGGCCTCGAAAAGGCTTCGGGCGCAAAGATCAAGGCGATCGGCAAACCGTCGCCGGTCGGTTTCCGGGCGGCCACCGAGGTCCTCGGTCTCGAGCCGACCCAGGTGGTGATGGTCGGCGACGACATGCACAACGACGTTCTCGGCGCCCAGGCGGCGGCGCTGATCGGGGTGCTGGTCCGCACCGGCAAGTTCCGCGAGGAGGCGCTGCATGCGTTGCAGCGTGACGAGTTCGGGCCCTACCCCGACCACATCATCGACTCGGTCGCCGACCTCCCCGAGCTCATCGGCAAGCTCAGCGGAACCTGATCCCCGCGCCTAAACCCGAGAGACCGACACAACCATTGCCCCCTGAGGTGCGAGGAGCGAAAGCGACGAGCCACGAAGGGTTGGCGACGCATCGCACAGGACCCTTCGTGACGGCCTCCGCAAGCTCCGGCCTCCTCAGGGAGCAGGGGGGCGAGCGTCTCCCCGCTCCCTGAGGAGCGAGCTTGCGAGCGTCTCGAAGGGTCAGTTGGACTCGGCGGCGCGCTTGATCTTGCCCAGCGTCTCGGCCATCCCGAGCTTGAGCTCCTCTTCGAACGACTCGGCGCCGCCGAAGAGCTTGTCGACGAGTACCGACGACACCTTGGTGGTCGACCCGTTGACCTCGCGCCGCTCGGTGACCGTGACCCCGGCGTCCTTCGGGGTGATGGTGTAGCTCCAGATGGTGTGGTTCTCCGCGACCCGGAAGCCGAGTTCCTGGTTCGGGGTGAACCGGACGACCTTGGAGGTGGTCGGCCACACCAGCGGACCCCGGCGGTTGATGTTGATGGTCTTGGTCCCCAACCCGACGGTGCCGCCGCGGATGATCATCTTCTTGCACTGGGGGCTCCACTCGCCCATGCGCTTCAGATCGGAGATCACCGACCACACCTGCTCGGGCGTGGCGTCGATGTCGATGGATTCCTCGATGAGTGCTGCGGTCATGGTCGCTCACCCTATGGGCTTGTTGGCCGAGGGTCAATAAGCATGTTCGGGCGCCCGAGTCAACCCCGGAAAACGCCTGGACCAGCGATGTCGCTCCGAACTCAGACCAGCAGGGTGATCCCGATGACGGCACCGATGGCCACGAAGACGGCGGCGGTGATCCACCCGGCGGGGTGTTCGTCGGCGGCCCGGCGGCCGGTGGTCACGGCGTCGTCGGGGGTCTCGTCACTGCGCGGCGCGCCGTCGAAGAGCAGCGTGCCGAGCTTCCCGGGTGTGAGCCAGTCGATCAGCACGAACGACCACATCATCACCGCGATCGCCAAGACCGTGTACGCGACGGTGTAGAGCAACGCGCGCCACAGTTCCAGGAGTTCGGTGTCGATGACCGAACAGACCAGCACGATCGCGAGGCCGATGACCATCGATGTGGTCAGCAGCACCGCGTTGCGGTTGTGCTCGATCCACACCAGCTGCCGCAGCCGGCCCGGTGTCACCAGGTCGAGGGCGGCGAAGCCGAGGACGAGCACGGCGATCCCCACCAGGCTGAACGATGCCCCCGCGGCCAGGTTGTCCCGCAGCAGTTCCATCCGGCTCCCTCTCGCCTCGCATCGGCATCAGCGGGCTGCCGCCCGACAACGACTTCAGCGAAGGCCTGCGCGCGAGAACGCGCAGGGCCTTCGCTGAAGGACAGTAGCCGGTATCAGCCGACGCTGAGCATGTCGTAGGTGTCGATGTTCTCCGCCAGGCGGGTCACATGGTCCGACGCGTCGCCCAGGGTGTGGCTGATCGCCGTCAGACGGCTCACGTAATGGGCGATCGGGTACTCGGCGGTCATACCGATGCCGCCGTGCATCTGGATCGCTTCCTGACCGATCAGGCGCGCCGACCGGCAGATCTGCAGCTTGGCCCGCGACGCGATGATCGGATCGGCGATCCCGTCCGCCAGCGCCGACGTCGCGTAGAGGCTCAGGCTGCGGGCGAGTTCGAGCTGGACGTACATGTCGGCGGCCCGGTGGGTGAGGGCCTGGAAGGCCGACAGCGTGACGCCGAACTGCTTGCGCGACTTGAGGTATTCGACGGTCAGGTCCAGGCTCCGCTCCATCGCGCCGACGGCCTCGGCGCACAGTGCGGTCTGGATGCCGACCTCGGCGTCGGCGATGGTCTGCGACGCGTCGCCGCTGCCCAGGCGGGTGGCCTTGACGTCGCGGAACTCGATCTGTGCGCCGCGGCGGCGATCGTGCGTCCGGTACGGGGTCCGGGTGATGCCGTCGGCGTCCGCGTCGACCAGGTAGAGGCCGACGCCGTTGTCGTCGCGCGCCGAAACGATCAGCTTCGCAGCGCAATCGCCGTGTCCGACAAGGCTCTTGGTGCCGTTGAGGACGCCGTCGGCCGACGCGGTGGTTTCCACCCGCGCCTCCGGCCAGCGGTCGCCCGGCTCGGTGTGGGCGAAGGCCATCAGCAGTTCGCCCGACGCCAGTGCGGTCCGCAGCTCGGCGCGGGTCGCGTCGTCGGCGAGGCCGAGGAGCGAGCCGGGGACGAGGACCGAGTCGAGGTAGGGCTCAGGTGCCAGTGCGCGGCCGAGTTCGGTCATGACACTGGTGAATTCGACGGGGCCGGCGTCCATGCCGCCCTCGTCCTCCGGGAAGGTGAGGCCGAGGATGCCTATCTCGGCCAGCGACTTCCACACCTTCTCGCTCCAGCCGAGATCGGTGTCGGTGACCTTGCGCAGCGTCTCGACGTCGTAGGTCTTGGTGAGGACCTCGCGAACGGTGTCGCGCAGCATCCCCTGCTCTTCGGAAAGCTCGAAATCCATGGTGTTCCTTAGTGAAAGGTCGAAAGGTGCGGGGTCGGCGCTCAGAGGCCGAGGACAGCCTTGTCGATGATCTGGCGCTGGACCTCCGACGACCCGCCGTAGATCGTGACCTTGCGGTAGTTGAGATAGGTCGGGGCGGCGAGCTGGGCCCATTCGGGGGCGCTCACCTCGGCGCTGCCGTTCGGAGCCGAGGCGTCGAGCTGGGCGACCGGGAGCGAGTCGGGGCCCGCGATGTCGGCGAGGAGCTCCATGGCGGCCTGCTGCAGCTGGCTGCCGGTCAGCTTGAGCAGCGACGATGCCGGGTTCGGCTTGCCGTCGGCCGACGAGGCGGCGACGCGCAGCTGGGTGAGCTCGAGGGCGAGCAGCTCGTTCTCGACCTCGGCCAGGCGGGCGGCGAACAGCGGATCGTCGAGCAGGGTGCCCTTGGCGGTCCGGGTCTGCTTGGCGAGTTCCTTGGCGCGGGCGAGCTTGGCCTTGGTGTAGCCGACGCGGGCGATGCCGTTGCGCTCGTTGCCGAGCAGGAACTTCGCCTGGGTCCAGCCGCTGTTCTCCTCGCCGACCATGTTCTCGGCGGGCACGCGGACGTCGTTGAAGAAGACCTCGTTGACCTCGTAGCTGCCGTCGATGAGCTGGATCGGGCGGATCTCGACGCCCGGCGTGTCCATCGGGAACAGGAACATGCTGATGCCGGCCTGCTTCTTGACATCGGGGTTGGTGCGCGCGAGGCAGAAGATCCAGTCCGCGAACTGGCCGAGCGTGGTCCAGGTCTTCTGGCCGTTGATCACGTAGTCGTCGCCGTCGCGGACCGCGCGGGTCTTCAGCGAGGCGAGGTCGGAGCCGGCCTCGGGCTCGGAGAAGCCCTGGCACCACCAGATGTCGAGGTTGGCGGTCTTGGCCAGGAAGCGTTCCTTCATCTCGTCGGAACCGAACTGGGCGATGACCGGGCCGATCATGCCGACGTTGAACGGCAGCATGTCGGGGACGAACGCGAGGCTCATCTCCTCGCGGTAGATGTGATGCTGGATCGGGGTCCAGTCCTTGCCGCCGTGCTCCACCGGCCAGCTGGGGGTGGCCACACCGTGCTCGTTGAGGATGCGCGTCGTGGTGACGAGGTCCTCGGGGTACTGGAGCTTGCCCTCTTCGCACCGCTTGCGGACGTCTTCGGGGACCTTGGCGAAGATGCTGCGCAACTCCTCGCGGAAGGCCTCTTCTTCAGGACTGAATTTCAGCTGCATGGGTTCTTCTCTACTCCTGTCGAGGGTGTCCGTACCCCGGGCGGTGTGGTCGAACTGGGGACCTCTGCCGTGTGCACCCAGGCTGGGGAACCAACCGAGCCACGAATGACTAAGCGCTTGCTTAGTGATAGGTTGCACTATGCCGCGCGGGCCGGATGCTGTCAATCACGGGCTCGTCGCGATGACCAGTCCGACCGTTCCGAGAAGGTGACCGTGGGCCCGTCTGCCGATCCGACGTTCGAAGTCCGGCCCGTGGCCGCCCGGGCCCGGCTCCTGCGCGCCGCCGTCGAGGCGTTCGCGGCCAAGGGGTTCAACGGGACGACCACGAGGGACATCGCCAACGGCGCGCAGATGAGTTCGGCGGCGGTCTACGTGCACTTCCGCTCCAAGGAGGAGTTGCTGTTCGAGATCTCCGACGCCGGTCATCGCGCGATTCTCGCGGCGATCGACGACGCCGATGATCCGTCGGCGTCCCCCGGCGACCGGCTGCGGGCGATCTTCCACGCCTTCACCGAGCACCACGCGCGCGAGCACGTGGGGGGCCGGGTGGTGAACTACGAACTCAACGCCCTCGCGCCCGACCATCTGGACACGGTGATGGCCATGCGTCGCGAGATCACCAGACGGGTGCGCGAGATCATCGAAGCCGGGATCGCACGCGGCGACTTCGATGTCGCCGACTCGCTTGCCACCACCAACGCGATGCTGTCCATGGGGATCGATGTCGCGCGCTGGTATCGCGACGGGGGGTCACTCTCGCCCGAGGAGATGGGGGGCTTCTACGCGGAGCTGGCCACGCGGATGGTGGGATGGCGACCGCCCGTCGGCGGGTGACTCAGCCCCTGCATGCCGGTTCCGGTTGCGACGGAGAGACTTCGACTGCGTTCCGGGCTGCGGATGCTGCCCGGCGGCGCACTGTCACCGCGAATGCTGCCGCGATCATCACCATCGCGAGAACGTAGCCGACGTAGCCGATGATGGTGTCGCGCAAACCGATGTGCGAGACGACGATCCCGGCGATCACGGCCGGGACGCTGAATGCGAGGTAGCTCGCCACGAACACCGACGAGAAGACCTGACCGCGCTTCGTGGGAGGTGTCGCGGCGGTGATGTTGTCCATCGCGGAGAGGAAGGTGGCGGCCCAGCCCGAGCCGGCCACGATCGAACCGACGATGTAGAAGGGCAGGGATTCGATGAGGACCCCGGTGAGTGAGATCACCACGCCGGCGGCGAGTGCGGGGAATCCGTACGCAGCCTTGATCGTCGACGAGCGATCGGTGATGAACAGGGACGTGACGGCCGCGCAGGCGAAGAAGACGAACAGGATCGCGCCCGCCGCGCCGTGGTTGCCCACACCGAACACACGGGAGACCACCGACGACCCGAGCGAGAGATACAGGCCGCCGAGGGACCAGGTGGCGACGAGCGCGGGAACTGACGCCAGGAACACCGTGCGGACCTCGCGAGGCACGCGCACCTGCGGCGCGAGCGTGCCGGCCAGGTGCCGTCGAGAATCGAAGCCGATTCGCTCGCGGGTCTCCGGGACGACGAGAAGGGCGATCAGCAGTGCGGCGAACAGGCCGAGGATGATCTCGTAGATCAGGACGCGGGGTGCGGGTGCGTACTCGACCAGCACCCCGGCCACGGCGACGCCGCTCGCCAGGCCGATGGCCGGGGCCGCGCCGACGATCGTCGATCCGGCACGGGCCGAGGGCTGCAGATCGACGGTCGTCGCGGTCAAGGTGCCCATCGCCGCGCCGGTGGCCAGGCCTTGCAGGGCGCGCGCGGCGAGCAGGGTGCCGACGTCCTCGGCTACGACGAACAGCACCATGCTCGCGATGAGCAGGACGAGCGCGACGGCGAGGACAGGCCGCCGGCCGACATGATCGGACAGAGACCCGACCGTCAGGAGGCTCACCAGCATGGTCACCACGTACACCGCGAACACGAGCGTCAATGTGAGCGCGGAGAATCCCCATAGTTCCTGATACACGGGGTACAGCGGCGACGGTGCCGCGGACGCGAACAGGACCATCATGTACGTCGCCGCGATCAGCCAGAACGCGCGATGTGGGTGCAGTGGCGCCACGAGGTCTCCTTAAAGCAAACAGGTTTGCATTCAGAAACTAGCCCGGACTGCGTTCCAAAAGCAATCAGCTTTGCAATAATGGCTTCCATGACGACGGCCCGCACCCCCGACAGCCCGATTTCTGGTGCTCCCGCCTCGCCGACCCGTCGTCCAGGTGGTCGCAGCGCCCGCGTGCAGTCCGCCGTCTACACGGCGGTGGGGCAGCTGGTGGGCGCCGGGCGCCGCGAGACGATGACGATCCCCGAGGTCGCCGACCTCGCGGGGGTCAACCCGACCAGCATCTATCGACGCTGGGGATCGATCGACGCGTTGCTCGGCGAGGTGGCCGTGGCCGCCCTGACCCAGGGTGAGCCGCTGCCCGACACCGGCACTCTCGCCGACGACCTGGTGGAGTGGGCCCAGATCATCGCGGCCGACATCGCGCGCCCGAAGCGCCGGGCCTACCTCCGGGCCATGGTCGCCGCGCGCGAGGGCATCGTCGAGGTCTGTCCCTGCTGGGAGATCCGGCGCGAGCACGCCGAGCAGATGATCGCGCGGGCGCGGGACCGCGGCGAGGCCACACCGCCGGTCCGACAGGTGCTCGACCACGTGATCGCCCCGCTGTATCACCATGCGGTCTTCGGACTCGAGCTCGACGCCGACCACGCCGCCGGACTGGTCGATGACGTCTTGTCGATGATCGGAGCTGCGCCGAGAAGGTAGGCCGAGACGATAAGGTCCCGGGAATGAAACACGTTCACGCGTTCACCGACGACGCACTCGGCGAGCACGACGCGGTCGGCGTCGCCCAGGCCATCGCATCCGGCGAGATCTCCGCCGCAGAGGCGGTCGAGGCCGCGATCGCGCGGATCGATGCCGTCAACCCGCACCTCAACGCCATCGCCTTCGACGATCGCGAGCGTGCGCGCAAACGCGCGGTCGGCAACGACTTCCCGCTGGGATCGTTCATCGGGGTGCCGTCGATCATCAAGAACAACACCGACTTCGCGGGGCTGCCGACCTGTCACGGTTCGGCTGCGGTGCCCCAGCGCCCGGCACAGGCCAACGAGGCCTTCACCAATCAGTTCCTCGCGAGCGGCGTCAATGTGGTCGGCGCGTCGACGATGCCCGCCTTCGGGCTGACCTCGACGACGGAGTTCGTCGACCGCGAGCCGACCCGCAACCCGTGGGACACCGACTACTCGTCGGGCGGCTCGTCCGGTGGTTCCGCGGCGCTCGTAGCGGCCGGTGCACTGCCGATCGCCCACGCCAACGACGGTGGCGGGTCGATCCGCATCCCCGCCGCCATCTGTGGGTTGGTCGGACTGAAGCCGAGTCGCGGGCGCGTCGAGGCGTCGAAAGAGACCCGGGACGCGCCGATCGACCTCGTGTCGAACGGGATCGTCAGCCGTTCGGTGCGCGACACCGCCCGATTCCTCGCCGACACACAGGGTTTCCGGCCCGCGCCCGGGATGCCGCCGGTCGGGCTGGTCGAGGGGCCGGGGACCAAACGGCTCAAGATCGCGCTGATCACCGAGCCGCTGACCGGCTCGCTGCTCGACCGGGACACACAACGGTGTGTCACCGAGGCCGCCGAGCTGGTCGAGTCCCTCGGACATCGCACCGAGATGGTGCCGCTGCCGGTGGACCGGGACTACGTCCGGGACTTCATCGACTACTGGTCACTGCTCGCTCTGGCGCTGGACCGATTCGGAAAACGGGTGGTCGACAAGGGCTTCGACCGTTCCCAGGTGGACTCGTTCACCCGCGGGCTCTCGCGCAGCGCCCTCCGGCACTTCTACCGGCTGCCCGGGGCGGTCCGCGGGCTGCGGAAGTCCACGGCCGCGATCCGCGGACTGCACGACACCTTCGACGTGGTCCTCAACCCGACCGTCGTCCACGCGAACCCGGAGATCGGGTACCTCGATCCCGCACTCGACTTCGACGAGGCGATGGACCGGCTGACGAAGTTCATCGCGTTCACCCCGGCCAACAACACAGCGGGCACACCGGCGATCAGTTTGCCACTCGGACAGACGGAGTCGGGTATGCCGGTGGGCATCCACTTCGCCGCCGACCTCGGCCAGGAGCGCACCCTCCTCGAGTTGGCCTTCGAACTCGAGGCGGCTCGACCGTTTGCGCGGATTCAGGACGCCTGAGATACGTAATTCGTTCCCGCGGTGCCGTTTCCGTCGCGCTTATTGGATCCGATAAGCACGACGGAAACTGCGCCGCCGGAGTGTTGGTCGGCCTGGGGACGCGCGACTGACCGAGATGCCGAACTCCGATAGTCTGCCCGGCAGCACCGAATGAGTTCAGTCGACGGGGGTGGGATGAACGGTCATGGGATGGCGCAAGAGTCCGAGACGATCAGCGCCGGCCATTCCGGCGTCACGGTGGGCGGAAGTTATCGAAGGTCGTCCGCCGCATCCCGCTTCGCCGGCTACGTGACTACTGTTTCCGCGGTTGCCGGAATCGTCCTCTCCGGGCTGGCGTTTGTTCAACGGGTTCCGTCGGGTCGGGTGTCTGATGGATTCTGGACCGGAACACAATGGGCCGCAACAACACTCGTGCTCGGAGTATCGCTCGGGTTGTCGCTCGTGATTGGTGTCGTACTCCTCGGCTTCGTCGGTCGCGGTCCGGCAATCGGGTCGGCCCTGGTCTCGGGGGTCTGCCTCGCCTATTCGGTCCGATCCGAGGCGGTCGATACCATCGCGGCGCTGACGGGAGGCCCGGGCGGACATGACGTGGTACGAACGGTCCTGGCGGCGTGGGCGTGCCTGCTCGTCGCCGCGGTCGCGGCGACGTTTCGACGAGATCGATTGTCTCTAAGAGAGGTCGGCGCAATCGCCGTTGTCGCTCTCGTCGTGACACTGGCGATCGGTCTCACGCCGTTCGAGCGCAGTGGAGCGACGGGGACCGACGCCATTCGGATTCCCGAAGTGCCGCCTTCGGTCACCGGGGAACCAGCCTACCGAGTGGATGATGTCGATCCCTGGTCGATCACCCCGGCCGGCCCGGGCTTCGCCGCAGTCGTCGAAGGCGTCCTGGTCGCCTACGACGGCACGACGGGCCGACCACGGTGGAGCCACACTTCTGATGGCGTCGGTGCGGCGAATTGCGCCGAACGAGGGTTCGATCGCGTCACCAGTACCGGAACGGGAACCGATTCAGTGGTCGTGGTCGGTTGTGACTACACCCGCGCGGGGCGGGTGGGGTATTTCACGACCGGGATCGATGCGATGACCGGACAGGTCCTCTGGACCAACGATTCGCCGTGGATTCTGATTTCCGACGTACCACGCGCCGGACGCGTCGATCAGCCAGTGGCTGTGATCCGTGACGGCGAGATGGCAGTTCTCGAACCTCGGAGCGGAGAGGTCAGATGGCAGCGACGTGTGTCGCCGCCGACCGGACGTGATGAACCGAACCCGCATCCGCGCTCGGTCTTCGCTGCCGGTCATCATGTGGTCTATGTGGCTCCTGACAGGGGTCATGTGAAGGTCGTTGTCTTCGACGCCCTGACCGGAGCGGACCGGACCCATCGCATCGCAATCACGGCGGCGGACGAGCGGTTCGACGTCAGCGTCGGCGAGACAGGCGACTCCGAGTTCGTGGCTCACCTGTGGGACCTCGATGACGTCCCCCGGGCATTGGTGGTCTCCATAGCGAACGGCGGCCACGAGCCGGTGGACAGATGGTGGTGGGGTTCAGATGCTCGAGGGCGCCGGATGACGGGGATCCATGTGAACGCGCAGCCGTCCTGGGGTATGTACTTCGACCAGCCCGGGGCGGTAGTCATCGGACATCTGGATTCTCGCTCGTCGACCCGCGTCACGATCCCGAAAGGTACCGACTGGCCACGCGATCCGATCCCGGAGTCGCAGAGCTGGGTTCTTCTGCACGACTCCGTGGTGACGGCCCAACTGAAGCGACCTCTCGAGAACCAGGGGCGGTACGACCTGACGACGATCCACCCGGACGGTTCGATCGCGTCCGTACCGTCGCCGTGCGGGCAGACGTTGGGTGGCGTCGTACCCGTTCCGGGAGCCGTGCTGGTTACATGCTTCGGCGATCCCGGTGATCTCAGCGCACCGGTGAGTGTGGCGGCACTTCGCCCGGATAGCTGAGCGTGCCCCCACAAATCCACCCCTGTTCCGTACACCCACCGCCTTGCAAGGCAGTGGGTTCACGGAACAGGGGTGGGTTTGCGAATGACCTAGTGCTGCACGGCCTTCTCGGCGCCGATGCCGGTGAGGGAGCGAACCTCCATCTCGGCGTTGCGTTCCGGGGTGCCGTTGTCCGACGGGCTGGTCAGCGTGCCGACGATGCCGAGGACGAAGGCCAGCGGGATCGAGATGATGCCCGGGTTGGCCAGCGGGAACCAGGCGAAGTCGGCGCCGGAGATCATGGCGGTCGACGACCCGGAGACGGCGGGGGAGAAGACGATCAGGACGATCGTGGAGATCAGGCCGCCGTACATGCTCCACAGGGCGCCGCGGGTGTTGAACCGCTTCCAGTAGAGCGAGTAGACGATCGTCGGCAGGTTCGCGGCCGCGGCGATCGCGAAGGCCAGCGCCACCAGGAAGGCGATGTTCTGGCCGTTGGCGAGGATGCCGAGGACGATGCTGACGATGCCGAGGACCACGACGGTGTATCGCGAGACGCGGACCTGGTCGTCCTCACTTGCCTTGTTGCGCTTGATCACCGAGGCGTAGATGTCGTGGGCGAACGACGCCGACGCGGTGATGGCGAGGCCGGCGACCACGGCGAGGATCGTCGCGAAGGCGACCGCCGAGATGATGCCCAGCAGGACCACGCCACCGAGTTCGAACGCGAGCAACGGTGCGGCCGAGTTCTGTCCGCCGGCGGCGTCGAGGATCTTGTCCGGTCCGACCAGGGCGGCCGCTCCGTAACCGAGAACCAGGGTGAACAGGTAGAAGGCGCCGATGAGGGCGATGGCCCAGACCACCGACTTGCGAGCCTCTTTCGCGGTCGGCACGGTGTAGAACCGCATCAGCACGTGCGGGAGGCCCGCGGTGCCGAGGACGAGCGCGATGGCGAGCGAGATGAAGTTGATCTGGCTCGTCAGGGACCCGCCATACTGGGCACCGGGAGCGAGAACGTCACGCGCGGCGACCTTTTCGCTGGTCGAGTCGGTCACCGCGTCCTGTGCCGCACCGAGGATCGACGACAGGTTCATGCCGAACTTGGCCAGCACGATGACGGTCATGATGCCGGCACCCGCGATGAGCAGGACGGCCTTGATGATCTGCACCCAGGTGGTGCCCTTCATGCCGCCGATGAGCACGTAGACGATCATCAGCGCACCGACGACGGCGATGACGATGGACTGGCCGAGGCGCCCCTCGATGTCGAGGAGCAACGCGACCAGGCCGCCGGCGCCGGCCATCTGGGCGAGCAGGTAGAACAGCGACACCGCGAGGGTGGAGATCGCCGCGGCCAGACGCACCGGGCGTTGCTTGAGGCGGAAGCTGAGGACGTCCGCCATCGTGAACTTGCCGGTGTTGCGCAGCAGTTCCGCCACGAGCAGCAGCGCGACCAGCCACGCGACGAGGAACCCGATGGAGTAGAGGAAGCCGTCGTAGCCGTAGACCGCGATGGCGCCCGCGATGCCGAGGAAGCTGGCCGCCGACAGGTAGTCGCCGGCGATGGCGACGCCGTTCTGCGGTCCGGAGAAGCCGCGACCGCCGGTGAAGAAGTCGGCGGCGGTGTTGTTGTTCTTGCTGGCCTTGATGACCACGAACATCGTGACCGCGACGAACGCGGCGAAGATGGCGATGTTGGCGGCCGGGCTGCCGACGGTCGCCGCGAGGACGGTCACGTCGGTGGTGGGTACGGCAGTGGTGTTCACAGTGCGGGCCCGCCTTCCATCTCGTTGCGGATCGCCTCGGCCTTCGGGTCGAGATTGCGATTGGCGAAGCGTACGTACATGCCGGTGATGACGAAGGTGCTGACGAACTGCAACAGACCGAGGATCAGGCCGAGGTTGATGTTGCCCCAGACCTGGGTCGCCATGAAGTCATGCGCGAAGGCGCCGAGCAGCACGTAGAGGGCGTACCAGATCAGGAAGAACGCGGTCAGCGGGAAGACGAACTTCCGCAGCGTCCGCCGCAGCTCCTGGAACTCCGGACTGGCCTGCATCTCGATGAACTCTTCGCCGGTCGGCGCGTGTGGCGCCGGTGGTGGTTGGTCGACGGTCGACACGTTTCCTCCCAGGGTGACGTGGCCACATGTGTGATGGCTCTACGGAAGTCAGCCTGAATGAGGTGCAGATCACAGACAATCGGGTGGCCTGGGTCACACGCCGAAACCCGCGGTCCGTGCGCCGGACGGTCGGTGAGATCCGACGAGCGGCGAACGGTCACCTGTCCGAACGGTCAGGTCGCCCGCTCGTCCGGGGCCCGTCCCGGGGTGCGATCGAGCCCCATCCCGACGCGTTCCGGGACGTGCATCCGGGCAAAGGTCCGTGCGAGGTCGACGGGTACCCGTCCCCGGGTTGCCTTGCTGACCAGCACCATCGTGCCGAACGCGAGTGGGACCGTCACAGCGGCCGGGTAGCCGATCACGACCGCAAGCCACCCGCCCAGCACGTCGTCGTCGACGACCCCGGCGATCGCCAGCATCGTCGCCGACCCCGACGACGCGCCGCCGACGACGAGTCCGGCGATCGCGCCGACGGCCGTGAGTCCGCGCCACCAGATCCCGAGGACCAGCAGCGGGCACAGCGTCGACGCGGCGACGGCGAACACCAACCCGACGGTCCGGGACAGCTCCAGGGACGCGGCGGCCAGCGACAAACCGATCGGGATCAGTCCGCCGATGACCGCGGCCACCCGGAAGTCGCGCACCCGGCCGCGCAGCAGGTCGGTGGCGAGCGCCCCGGCGACCGACACCAGCAGCCCCGACGACGTGGCGAGGAAGGCGGCGATCGCCCCGGCGGCGACGAGCGCGGCCAGGATCTGACCGGCGATCCCGCCGACCGCCGCGCTCGGCAGCAACAGGACCGCGGCGTCGGCGGTGCCGGTGATCAGCAGTTCGGGGACGTAGAGCCGTGCGAACATCCCCAGCAGGATGGGGAAGAGGTAGAACAACGAGAGCAGTGCGATGACCGCCAGCGCGGTTCGCCGCGCCGATCGCCCGTCGGGGTTGGTGTAGAAGCGCACCAGCACGTGGGGCAGACCCATCACGCCGAGGAACGTCGCGATGATGAGCGACAGCACCTGGTACAGCGGGTGACTGCCGCCGAAGCCCCCACCGGGCGCGATCCAGTCCGCGTTTTGTGCCGGCGCGCCCGCGACGACCGGGGTGGCCGCACCGGCGTCGAGGAAGATCGTCGAGCCCGCGGAGATGACGTGGGGTCCGGTGGTGTCCACCGGCGCGTCGTCGACGACGACCCCGTCCAACGTCCCGGTGACCCGCACGCCGGTGGTCTCGGCGACGGTGACCGAGACGTCGGTGGTCACGTCGACGGTCGTCGCGGTGGTGATCCGCGGCGGCGCGGGTTCGCCGACGGGCGTGGGGTCCTGGGCGAAGACGCCGATCAGGACGAGCGCGGGGACCGCGATCGCGGTCAGCTTGAGCCAGTACTGGAAGGCCTGCACGAAGGTGATTGACCGCATGCCGCCGCCCACCACGTTCACGATCACGATCAGTCCGACGCCGACCACGCCGGCCCACACCGGTGCGCCGAGAAGGATGTTGAGGGTGAGTCCCGCGCCCTGGAACTGCGGGATCAGGTACAGCACGCAGACGACGACCACGACGAGCATCGCGGTCTTCCGCGCCGCCGGGGAGGCGAGGCGGAACTCGGCGAAGTCGGGCACCGTGTAGGCCCCGGAACGACGCAGGGGCGCGGCGACGAACAGCAACAGGCCCAGGTAGCCGGCGGTGAACCCGACGGGGTACCAGAGTGCGTCGGCGCCGTACTTCGCGATGAGGCCCGCCACGCCGAGAAACGATGCTGCCGAGAGGTATTCACCGGAGACCGCGGCGGCGTTCCAGCGTGAGCCGACGCTCCGCGACGCCACCAGGAAGTCCGACGTGGTCCGTGAGAAACGGCCGCCCCACGCGCCGACCGCGATTGTGGCGATGGCGGCGGCGAACAGGCCGATCGCGGTGAGGGCGTGGACGTCGGTCGTCACGGCGGGCCCGGTTCGGGTGCGTCGGACAGATCGTCATCCACGAGGCCCATGAAGTCGCGTTCGGCCTGCTCGGCGAAATGGACGTAGAGCCGTCCGGTCAGATACAGGAGTGGGAAGGCGAGTATTCCCAGCATCAGCCAGATGAGTCGAATCCCGAAGACGCCGGCGTCGGCGATCCCCGGAAACATCCAGGCGGCAACGGGTATGGCGGCAGCAACGGCGAGCAGGGCGCCTCCGAGCCGAAGCCCGAGACCGAGTTGGGCGCGCATGAGGCCGCGGACGAGCGCGTCGCCGACCTCGGTCTGTTCCTGGACCTCGACGCGGGTACGGACCATTCGCGCCCCGCGGCGGGAGGCGAGCACCACCCGTTCGCGCTGGGGCGGGTGCTCAGCCATCGTCCCGTGCGGTGGGGGAACGATACTGGCGCAGCGGGTCCCGGATGAGGCGGTCCTTGAGTTCGCGGACCTGTCGGCGGCTCACGGGCAGCTCGACGGCCTCGGACGCGCCGTTCGCGCGGACACACACCACCGTGCCGCCGCCGACCGTCCGCAATCCGGTGACCATCGGCAGCGCGACGAGGTAGGACCTGTGTACCCGGGCGAATCCGGTCTCCTGCCAGCGGGATTCGAGCGTCGACAACGGTATGCGGACGAGGTGTGCGCCCGAGTCGGCGTGCAGTCGGGCGTAATCGCCGACGGCCTCGACCCAGGAGATCGAATCGCGCCGGACGAGCGAGGTCACGCCGCTCATCTCCACGGGGATGACCTCGTCCGATGTGGTGCGACGCTCCGGGCGAACGGTCGGTTGCGCGGGCTCGGGTGCACGCTCCCGACTGTCGAGGCTCGCGCGGACCCGGTCGACCGCCTGGGTGAGACGTTGTTCGCGTAGGGGTTTGAGCAGGTAGTCGACCGCTCCGACCTCGAAGGCGTCGACGGCCCGGTCGTCGTGGGCGGTGACGAACACGATCGCCGGGGGCGAGGCGTATTTCGCGAGGACGCCGGCGAGTTCGAGTCCCGACAGGCCGGGCATGTTGATGTCGAGGAAGATCGCGTCGATGCGGTGCTCGTTGAGTTCGCGGAGGGCGCCGGTGGCGTCGGACGCGGAGCGGACCTCGGCGACGTCGTCCTGCCGGTTCAACAGGTAGCCGAGCTCGTCGAGAGCGGGTGGTTCGTCGTCGACAGCGAGTACCACCAGTGCGGTCATGGAACACCTCCCGCCTCGACGACAGCCCGCAGTTTACCGCCTGGGAGTTCGGGCACCGCCGGAACTCGGGCGTTGCGTTTCACGCCCGGATGCCCGCGCGGAACTTCGGGACACGCATCCCCACCTTGGTGCCGGCGCCGACCGCCGTCTCGACGACGAGTCCGTAGTCGTTGCCGAACGCGGCGCGGAGCCGGTGGTCGACGTTGGTCAGGCCAACGTGGGCACCCTCGCTGTGGTCGAGGGCGTCGAGAGCGCCGCTGCGCAGGAGCTCCGGTTCCATGCCCACGCCGTCGTCCTCGACCGTGATGACACAGTCGGTGCCCTCGTCGGCCGCGACGATGGTGATGGTCCCGCCGCCCTTCGACGCCAGGCCGTGCCGGACGGCGTTCTCGACGAGCGGCTGCAACGCGAGGAACGGCACGACGACGTTCAGGACCTCCGGTGCGACATGCAGTTTGACGTCCAGGGCATTGCCGAAACGGGCTCGTTCGAGGGTGAGATAGCGGTCGATGTTCCGTAGCTCGTCGGCCAGCACGGTGTATTCGCCGGCGGCCCGGAAGGAGTACCGGGTGAAGTCGGCGAAGTCGAGGACGAGATCGCGCGCCCGGTCGGGGTCGGTCCGCACGAACGAGGCGATGGTGTTGAGCGCGTTGTAGATGAAGTGCGGACTGATCTGCGCGCGCAGGGCGAGGACCTCGGCGCGGTTGAGCCGTGCGCGAGAGGCGTCGAGGTCGGCGAGTTCGATCTGGCTCGACGCGTACCGCGCGACTTCGGCGATGGCGCCGAGCATCCCGGGTCCGGGGCGTCGCGTGGTGGCGACCACGAGGACCCCGACCCCGACGTCGTCGGCGAGGAGCGGCTGGGCCACCAGCGCGCGCACAGGCGACTCGGCGCCGCTGGGGTCGGTGAGCAGCACGCGCCGGAGGTCACCCAGCGCGGACGACGCCGCACGGTCGGCGTGGCCGAGCATCTCGGCGTCCCAGATGGCCTCGCCGTCCGGCTCGTGGGCCAGGCGGCTCGGTTCGCCGTCGTACAGTGCGACCGCTTCGGCGCCGGTCAGGGTGTGCAGGTGCGGCAGTGCTTCGCGAGCCGACTCCGCCGACAGTCCGGTGCGCAGTGAGCGGGCGGCGAGCGACGCGGTGTGCAGGGCCAGATGAACCGCCCGCTCGGCAGGGGTGGCCACTCGTCGCCGGGTGCGCACCAGGACGGTGAGTGCCCAGACGACGGTGACGACCAGTATCCCGAACACCACGGCCAGCTCAGCAGACATCGCACCTCCCGCGGCCCATCCTCCCGCATCGGTGGACGCGAACGCCACGCGATCGGTCGACGCCCGGGTCGGGACGGAGGCGTACAACTCCCGGGCGGTTCGATCAGTCGGCGGTTCGCAGGCCGCGCGTGGCCCGGCACAGTGCCGTGATCTGCTCCCACTCCCCGGCGACGGCGACGGCGACCGCCGCCGACCGCACGAGCGCCAGCGGGAAGATGTTGATCGCATTGTCGCCGGACACCGCGGCCGCACTCTGACCTGCCTCCGGCGATCTGCCGACGTCAGTAGGTCGCCCACTCGCCCTGTGCGTACCGGAGAATGCGCGGGTCCATGAGGGTCGACGGCGGCAGATCCAGTCGCTGCCGATCCAGTGGGAAAACCGTTGCTGCTGCCAACTGTTCAGGACTGAGGAACCGGAGGGGTCCGGGCGCCGCCACGGTCGGGGTCACCCTGCCCCCGGCGCCGGCCAGGTGGAATCCCCAGTCGCCGAAGGCCGGCACATCGACGTGGTACGGGGTCGGGTCCAGCCCGGCCGCGCGCATGGTCGAGGCCACGCACCAGAACGACTTCGGCGCGAAGTACGGGGACCCGGCCTGGACCACGGTGCGGCCCGCCTCGGCGAGATGCGCCCGGACCATCGCGTAGAACTCGGTGGAATACAGCTTCGCGGTGGCCGAGTCGTCGGGGTCGGGCATGTCGACGATGATGACGTCGAACCGGCGGTCGGTGCCGCGCAGCCAGGAGAAGGCGTCGGCGGCGATCACCTCGGCTCGGGGGTCGGTCATCGAACCCCGGTTCAACGTGGTGAGACGCTCGTCGGTCCGGGCGAGTCGGATCATCTCCGGGTCGAGTTCGACGAGCGTGACGTCGCGGGCGTCGGGGTAGGTGAGCACCTCGCGGAGCGCGAGTCCGTCACCGCCGCCGAGGATCAGCACGGAGTCGTGGTTCCCGGACATCGCCGGATGCACCAGCGTCTCGTGGTAGCGATGCTCGTCGACCGAGGAGAACTGCAGGTCGCCGTTCAGGTACAGGCGGGTGTCGGCCGTTGCGCCGAAACGGTTCTCGGTGATGACGATGTCCTGGTACGCACTACGTTCGGCGGCGACGATGGGATCGCGGTACAGCGCTTGGCGCGCGGTGATCTCGAAGCGGCCGGACAGCAGCAGGCCGGCGATCAGGACGGCGACGACGGCGACGGCCGACGCGGAGAGGACACCCATCTGGGTGCGCGACAACGACTTGCGGAAGATGACGAAGACGAGGAAGCAGCCGGCCGCGGCGTTGACCAGCCCGACCACCAGAGCACCCCGCAACTGGCCGAAGAACGGCAGCAACAGGAACGGGAAGCACAGGCCGCCGATGAGGGCGCCGATATAGTCGACCGCGAACATGTCGGCGACCGCCGAACCCGCCTCCTGGCGTCGAATCCGTTGCAGCAGAACCATCAGCAGCGGGATCTCGGCACCGATCAGGATGCCGAGCACGAAGGCCACCAGGACGAGGGCGGGCGTGTACAACTCCAGGTAGGCGAACGCCGCGTAGAGCGCCATCACCGACAATCCGCCGATGAGGGCGAGCAGCAGTTCGATGACCGCGAAGGCCGTGACCGATTGTGGCTGGAGCGGTTTCGCGGCGAGTGACCCGATGCCCATCGCGAAGACCATGACCGCGAGGACGATCGACGCCTGCGTCGCGGTGTTGCCGATCAGGAACGAGCCGAGCGAGACCAGCGCGAGCTCGTACACCAACCCGCAGGCGGCGCAGACGAAGACGACGGCCAGCAGTCCGGCGCGGGCGAATCGCGGTCGCATCGCCAGCACGTCCGGAACGGGTTCGGTCGTCACCGGTTCGGCATCGGCGGCAGCGGAGTCGTGACCGGTCACGGACAAACGGGGGAGTGCGGGAACCCGGTCACAGGATGGAGGCGGCCACGATGATCGACACCCCGATGTGTGCGACGCCCTGCACCCACACCGCCGGGTGGCTCTCCGGGTGGACCAGCAACTCGCCGAGATTGCCGGGGGTCAGCAGGTCGATGACGAGGAAGGTCACCGCCATCACGACCAGGCCGATCGCCGAGTACACCGCGGTGTAGGTGAGCCCCTCGAGCAGTCGTCCCTCGCTCGCGACGATGGCGGCGGTGACGATCACGGCGACGGCGAGCATGTTGGAACCCACCAGGATGCCGGCGTTGCGGTTGCGGTCCGTCCACAGCTGCGAACGGAGCTTCCCGGGCGTGAGCAGGTCGAGGATGCCGAACGAGACGATCATCAGGATCACGCCGACACCGGCGTAAGCGCCTGCAGCGTAGGCGTTCTCAGCGATATCAGCGAGCATGGTCTTCTCCGTTGGTTGGTCGGACGAATTCGATGGCACGTGCCGGACGGACGACGATCATTTACCGCCACCACCGCTCCCGCCGCCGCGGTTTCCGCTGCCGCTACCCGCATAGCGGGGGGTCGGGACCCAGAACGCGCCGACGTAGGGGTGGTAGTGGTGATACCCCGACCGGTAATCCCGGCTGAGCATCACCCGGGTGGCGCCGGCCGCCAGCGGGAACAGGCCGACGAGGTAGTCGGGGTATTGGAGGAACTGCGTGCCGGCGATGTTGCCCGTGCCGGTGGCGCCGCTCCGCTGGTCGCTGGGACGTTCGGCGTCGCGGATCTCGGCCGCCACCTGCTCCGGGGTCCCGTCGGCGACATAGGCGTCGACGTCGCCCTCGTCGAGGGAGGTGTCGCGCTCGTAGTTCTGCGTGATGTAGTCGCGCGCCGACCCCCCGATGCCGCCGCCACGGGCAACTCGCGCGGTGCAAGCACCGATCAGCGCGAAGATGGTGAGCACGACGATCACGCCGATGATGATGTTGCGGGTCTTGTTCAGACGGCGGCGCGGGTCCGGTGGGCCGCCGGGCGGTGGTTGCCCGGTCATGGGCGGGCCACCGGACCGCGGTCGATCCTGCTGGAGGTGATCACGACCTCGGCGGCCTTGGGATAGGTGTGCCAGGTGTGCCAGCTGATGGAGTCATCGGTGGACTCCGACACGATCGCGGTGACGGCGTGCGGCTCCCCCGGGAAGCGACCCATCACGCACGGATGTCCGGTGGCCAGCTGTTCGGTGACGCGAACGCTCAGCTGTTCGACGAGTGCGGCGAGCTGGTCGGGATTGACCTGTTCGACACGGGAACTGAAGTAGTAACCGCTCTCCTGGAAACTCTCCGGCAGTGCCGAGGTCACCTCCGGCAGGCAGGCGACGGTCTCGCAGATCCGCTGCACCCCGTCCTCGACGAGTACCTGATGGCTCGCGCCGAGCAGCCGCACCGACACCGTGATGCCGTCGATCTCGCGATCCTCTTGTGCCAGGGGCTCCTGCAAGGGTGCGCTCAGCGAGAAGCCGAGCTGGCTCGCGCTGGTGTCGGCGTAGGCCACCGCGAGTTGTGCGGCGGGGTCGCCGGGGTGTCCGGTGTTCTCGGTCATGCGTGCTGCGATCTCCGTGCTCAGGGCGTCGTGTGGATGGGCGGGCGTCGGGGCCGCCGTCAGGGTGTTTCCGGAGCCGGGTTGGTGGGGTAGATGCGGTAGTCCGCGCGGGACAACAGTTCGCCGCGGGCGCATTCCCAGCCGCTGCCGTAGTCCTCGAAGGACAGGCGGTCGTCGCCGGCCTGATAATCGTGATAGGCCATCCGGCCCGAGGTCGCGACGCCGGTGGTCCCCGCGGAGGTGAAACGCGCCGAGCCCGCCTCCTCCGACTGGTATCGACGCCCCTCGAGCTCCACGGTGTCGGGGCCGGGGGTGACGGCGGCACCGGGTACCTCGTGCCACAGCACGACCTCGAGGTCGGGATCGTCCTCGACCGATATCCAGGCCTTGGACCCGACACCGGTGTCGAGGAAGTTCTCGGTCCAGGTGTAGCCGTCCTGCGTCAGGCGCAGGGTGCCCCGGACCGCGTAGGTCTGACCGCGCAGTTCGACGAGGTCGCCGGGTTTGAGATCGCGGGGGTCGCCGTAGACGGAATCGTCGTCGGCCGACGAGAACGGATCGCCGGGGCGATAGGTCCGCTCACGCAGGGCGTCCTGCTCGGCCTGCCGGGCCCGCCGATTGCCCAGGAAGTTGAAGATGACGACCACCGCGATGATCGCCAGCAGCGCCACGATGATGATCAGCAGGAATTCCACGGTTCAGACCCTAGTCGACCGGCAGCTTGCGGGACGTCGGTCGTCGGGGGTGCGAATGACCGTGACCGCCTCACCGCCCTCCGGCGTCGACGGCGTGCAGCTCCGCGATCACCGGGGCGAACACCTCGAGCGCGGGTTCGAGCACGGTGAGATAGCTGATCCCGGTCCGCTCCCGGAGGTCGACGAGGCGGGCGGCGATGTCGGAGACCGATCCGATGAGCACCGACGGCAGGCCCAGGAACTCCTGAGCGCTCATCGACAGTTCGTGCTTCGCGAGAAGCTCGTCGGCCACCGCCGTCGGATCACCGGTCACGGTGACGATCTGTAGCAGGAGGTTCCACTCCACCTCGACGGCGCGGTCCCCGGCGGCGGCGCGTGCGAAGCCCACCCGTTCGTCGAAATCGCCGGCGGACAGCGGTTCCAGATTGCCGTCGGGTCCCGTTCGGGCCGCGGTGAACCCGACGATGTCGGCGTGTTCGGCGGCCATCGTCAGCACGCGGTCGCCGTTGCCGGCGAGCAGGAGCGGAATCCTCGGCTGCACGGGTCGGGGCTGATGATCCTCGTCGGCGAGCAGCTCTGTCACGCGGGCGGCGGTCGCCGACAGGTGATCGACGCGCCGGCCCGCGGACCGGTATTCGATCCCCGCTGCGTCGAACTCCTCCCGGGCGTAGCCGGTGCCCAGTCCGAGTTCCACGCGGCCGTCGGACAACCGGTCGACGGTGGCGGCGTCCCGGGCGAGCAGCGCGGGGTTGGTGAACGCGGCGTTGAGGACGAACGGGCCGACGCGCAGGCGCTGCGTCGCGGTGGCCGCGACGGCCAGTGCCGGCCACGGGCTCGGGATGCCCAAGTGGTCGGGGACGAGCAGGACGTCGTAGCCGAGTTCCTCGACCGATCGGGCACGCGTCTGCCACGACGACGCGGTGTCGGCCGCGAGCATGTTGACCCCGAACCTGAACTCCCTGAAGGCGAGTGACATGTCCTCAACGTAGTCAGCGTCGCGGCGGCCGACCACGCAGCCGACCGGGACACCTAATCCAGCCTTGCACTCGCACTGGTCGAGTGCTAAAAACGAGGTTGGCACTCGCGAGCTGTGAGTGCCAGGTCGGGACGGTGAGGCCGGTACCGAATGACACACCGGTCGTCCGTCGCGGGCACCGAGTTCCGGCCATACGAACCTAGTGTCACCCCCTTCGGAGGATCACTTACCCATGGCCAAGCAAATTGCGTTCGACGAAGAGGCCCGTCGCGGCCTCGAGCGGGGCCTCAACAGCCTTGCCGACGCCGTCAAGGTGACGTTGGGACCCAAGGGTCGCAACGTCGTCCTGGAGAAGAAGTGGGGCGCCCCCACGATCACCAACGATGGTGTGTCCATCGCCAAGGAGATCGAGCTGGAGGACCCGTACGAGAAGATCGGCGCCGAGCTGGTCAAGGAAGTCGCCAAGAAGACCGACGATGTCGCGGGCGACGGCACCACCACCGCCACCGTTCTCGCCCAGGCTCTCGTCCGTGAGGGTCTGCGCAACGTCGCCGCCGGCGCCAACCCGCTGGGTCTGAAGCGCGGCATCGAGAAGGCCGTCGAGGCCGTCACCGAGTCGCTGCTGAAGAGCGCCAAGGAGGTCGAGACCAAGGAGCAGATCGCTGCCACCGCCGGTATCTCGGCCGGCGACGCCTCGATCGGTGAGCTCATCGCCGAGGCGATGGACAAGGTCGGCAAGGAAGGCGTCATCACGGTCGAGGAGTCCAACACCTTCGGCCTGCAGCTCGAGCTCACCGAGGGCATGCGCTTCGACAAGGGCTACATCTCGGGTTACTTCGTCACCGACGCCGACCGCCAGGAAGCCGTCCTCGACGACCCGTACATCCTGCTGGTCTCAGGCAAGGTCTCGACCATCAAGGACCTGCTGCCGCTGCTGGAGAAGGTCATCCAGGCCGGCAAGCCGCTGCTGATCATCGCCGAGGACGTCGAGGGCGAAGCTCTCTCGACCCTTGTCGTCAACAAGCTCAAGGGCACCTTCAAGTCGGTCGCCGTCAAGGCCCCGGGCTTCGGTGACCGCCGCAAGGCCATGCTGGCCGACATCGCCATCCTCACCGGTGGCGAGGTCATCAGCGAAGAGGTCGGCCTCTCGCTCGAGGGCGCGGGCATCGAGCTGCTCGGTACCGCTCGCAAGGTCGTCGTGACCAAGGACGAGACCACCATCGTCGAGGGCTCGGGCGATCCCGACGCCATCGCCGGTCGTGTCGCCCAGATCCGCGGCGAGATCGAGAACAGCGACTCCGACTACGACCGTGAGAAGCTGCAGGAGCGTCTGGCCAAGCTGGCCGGCGGTGTTGCGGTCATCAAGGCGGGCGCGGCCACCGAGGTCGAGCTCAAGGAGCGCAAGCACCGCATCGAGGACGCCGTCCGCAACGCGAAGGCTGCCGTCGAAGAGGGCATCGTCGCCGGCGGTGGCGTGGCCCTGCTGCAGTCGGAGCCGGCCATCGACGCACTCTCGCTCGAGGGTGACGAGGCCACCGGCGCCAACATCGTCAAGGTCGCCCTGTCGGCTCCGGCCAAGCAGATCGCGATCAACGCCGGCCTCGAGCCGGGCGTCGTCGCCGACAAGGTCCTCAACTCGCCCACCGGCACCGGCCTCAACGCCGCCACCGGTGTGTACGAGGACCTGCTCAAGGCCGGCATCAACGACCCGGTGAAGGTCACCCGCTCGGCGCTGCAGAACGCAGCCTCGATCGCGGCTCTGTTCCTCACCACCGAGGCCGTCGTCGCCGACAAGCCCGAGAAGAACGCCGCACCGGCCATGCCGGGTGGCGACGAGATGGGCGGGATGGGCTTCTGATCTCCTGATCAGATCCCTGCGTCCACTCACGCAGCACCAACCGAAGGCCGGTCACCCGAGCGGGGGGCCGGCCTTCGGCGTTCCGAGCACGGCTTCGGCGACTTCCCGCGACCACTGGACATACTCGAGGACCGCACCGTCGGGATGGCGAAGGTAGGCGAATCGTCCAGTCGCGCTCTCGGATCCGGCTCCGCCGCTGACCTGCGAGATCAAGGCGTCGAGATCGTCGACGATGACCGGTCCGACGGTCGACCGGTAGGCCTCGACGTCGTCGTCGGCTCCCGCGATGAGGAGGAAGTCGCCGACGGCGGCGAGTTCGGCCCTCTCGAAAGCGAATCGGAGATCGGCCGATGCACCGACGATCGTCTCGTACAGCGGAAGCGACTCGTCGAGGTCGGCGACGAATATCCTGGCGTAGGTCTTCAGCACTCGCATCGACCCCACGCTAGGAGCGCAGGCGGATGAGCGGCAGTACGCACTTCGATGTGAGCGGGGACGCCGCGCCGTCGTCCGAGGCCGAAGAGCGCGCCCGGCACCTCGCGGTCGGTGTTCACCGTCGTGTCGACGAAATGGGGTCTGACCGTCCTCGAGGAGGTCCGGCAGCGTCCCCGCCGGTTCCGCGAGTTGAAGCGGTCGATCGGGACGATCAGCGACAAGGTGCTCACCCAGACGCTGCGCGATCTCGAGGCGCACGGCCTGATCCATCGGCACGACCATCGCAGCGCGAATCCGCGGGTGGACTACACCCTGACGGATGCCGGCCGCGACCTCGTCTCGACGGTCCACGGCCTGTGCGACTGGTCGCGAACGCATCTCGACGACCTGCTCGACGCGCCTGGGGCGGCTGATCGGGTGTGACGCACTCCGGGAACGTTCTCGATCCGCGAGGTGTTGAGAGGGCAATGAGCGCTCCCATCACCGTCGACATCTGGTCCGACATCGCCTGCCCCTGGTGCTACATCGGCAAACGCAAGTTCGAGGCGGGCCTCGCCGAGTTCGACGGACGCGACGACGTCGAGGTGACCTACCACAGCTTCGAGCTCGCACCGGATACGCCGGTCGACTTCGACGGTTCAGAGGTCGACTTCCTCGTCCGGCACAAGGGCATGCCGGCCGATCAGGTCCGGGGGATGCTCGACCAGGTCCGCGGGATCGCCGCCGAGGTCGGTCTCGACTACGACTTCGACCGGCTGCAGCACACCAAGACCCTGAAAGCGCATGAGGCCCTGCACTTCGCGAAAGCGCATGGCCGACAGGCGGATCTGGCCGAGCGTCTGTTCCAGGCGTACTTCGAGCAGGGGCGCCACGTCGGCCGCGCCGACGAACTCGCCGATCTGGCGGCCGATGTCGGTCTCGATCGCGACGCCGTGCTGGCCGCGCTCGAGTCGGGCGAGTACGCTGCGGCCGTCGAGGCCGACATCGACCAGGCCCGTGCATACGGGATCAGCGGGGTTCCCTTCTTCGTGCTCAACGGCAAGTAGGGTATCTCCGGAGCCCAGGCGCCGGAAACCTTCGCGCAGGCCCTCGACAAGGTCCGCGCCGAGGAGTCCGATCGTGTCTGACCCGGTGGTGCCCTTCGAGATGATCGGCGACGACGACGCGGCCGTCTGCGTCGACGGCGTGTGTGCGGTGCCGGAGGTCGGGACCGACGCGTCGGACTCCGCATCCGACTGAGCCCCGAAGTCCGAGCGTCGATCACCTCCTCGAGGCCATCGCGGGCTTCGGCTGACGCTGCGCGGCAGAAGATCGCACCCACCGCTGGTTGAGCCGAGTCGAAGCCACCGAGGTGACCTCGGTCCACGCTGCGCGGCAGTAGGTCGCACCCGCCGCTGGTTGAGCCGGTCCTGGTGTGACGCCGGGGCCGGGATCGCCGATCTTCGGTAGCAGCTGACAACTCTGAGTTCGGCGCCGCGCGGAGCTCCCCCGGGTGTGAGCGCCCGTCCGAAGTGGGTAAGCGGGCGCCATGCAGACGTTCCTTCCCTACCCGGACTTTCGACGCTCTGCCGAGGTCCTGGACCCCGCGCGCCTCGGTAAGCAGCGCGTGGAGACGTTGCAGATCCTGCGGGCGCTCGAACTCTTCGATTACGGCTGGGCCAGCCATCCCGCGGTCACGATGTGGCGCGGGCACACCCCGGCGCTGGTCGCCTACGGACTCGCTTTCGTCGACGTGTGGACCGGCGGCGGTCGTGCAGACACCACTGCTCCGATGATCGCCGAGTTTGCGCCCGAGGTGGTGGGTGCGTCCCAAGCCGAGCTGACCGCGCAGGGTCTGATGCCCGCGTGGCTCGGCGACGACCGGCTCCATCGCAGTCACCGTTCGGCGCTGCTCCGCAAAGCGCCGGACTTCTACGGCTCCGTGTTCGACGACGTCGACATCGACGACGAGATGCCCTACTTCTGGCCGGAGCCGCCGGCCACCGACGCGCACGATCTGGACGAACCGACCCGCGCCGTGTGGATCATCCGGGCCGGATCCGACGAACAGTTCGCTCAGTTCCGACGGCGGCAGATCGTCGGATTGGGCGTCGAATCCGGCATCGACACCGACGCGTCGGTGGGCACCGAGGCCGGCCTGCGCGTGTTGCTGAAGGAGCGAAGTCCCGGGCGGCGGCCGGGCAAGGACCTCCGCGTGCTCGCGTCGTTCGTCTCCGATCTGCGGGTGGGGGACGAGGTCGCCGTCGTCGACCCCACCGATCCGAACGTGCTGCCACTGGGGACGTTGATCGGCGAGTACGAGTTCTCCCGTCGAGGCAGGGTGCTCACCCCGCATCGGCGTCGGGTCCGCTGGACCGGCACGCTCGAGCGGTCGGCCGTCGCCCCGCCGGCGCTGCTCCAGAATCCACGAATGCTGTTTCCGGTGTCGGTGCGATCAGAGGCGGTCCGGTTGTAGTCCGATCGGCCGAATCTGGCACCGGGTGGTCGGTGAAAGCGTTCCCTGCGCCTTTCGAAGTGGCCGGTCGTTTTTCGACGGCAGAGACGATCACGGCCGGCGCACTCGCACGAGATCAGCTGCTCAGGAGCACGACGTCTCGACCGGCCGGGATTAGTCATCGTGAAATCGCCTCCAATAATGACCATGGTGTGCGCAATCGCGAGGTGAACAGCGATGGCCCCGGCCGTGGTAATCCGGACGGGGCCGTCTCCGGTGCGTATGGTGAAACGTATTCGGATCGATATCTGCGTGTGTGAATTCCGTTGTCGAGACGGCGGCGCGGTAGTGATGTGAGCATGTAGTGATGTGAAGGGACTGTGATGTCCGCAGTGGGTGGTCAGTTCCGCCGACGCCTGGTCGCCACAACGGTATCGATCGCTGTACTCGTTGTCGCGCTTGCGGTTCCGTCGTTCGCCGGCGCCGAGCCGGGAGATTCCTCGTCCCGGGCGAAGGCGCTGGCCCGCGCTGTCGCCGATGGCCGGGTCTTGGAGCTGTCGGTGTATTCGCCGTCGATGAAACGTCACGTACCGGTCCGGGTTCTCGTGCCCGCCGACCGCTCGATGCCCCGACCGACGCTGTATCTGCTGAATGGCGCGGGTGGCGGAGAGGGCACCGGACACTGGTTCGAGCAAACCGACATCGTCGATTTCGTCGCCGACAAGAATGTGAATGTCGTCGTGCCGATGCGCGGCGCGTACAGCTATTACACCGACTGGGTGAAAGTCGACCCGGTGCTGGGGCGAAACAAATGGACAACGTTTCTGACCAGCGAATTACCGCCGCTCATCGATCGGAAGCTGAACACCACCGGCGTGAACGCGATCGCGGGGATCTCCATGGCGGGAACGTCGTCGTTGAGTCTTGCCGAAGCCGCCCCTCAGCTCTACCGCGCGGTCGCCTCCTACAGCGGTTGTGCCGAGACAAGCACGAATCTCGGCCGACTCGCCATCCGCGCGGTCGTCGAAGGACGCGGCGGTGGCGACATCGCCAACATCTGGGGCCCGGTCGGCTCCCCGGGGTGGCGGGCGCACGACCCGGTCGTCAACGCCTACAAGCTGCGCGGCAAGGCGATCTACATCAGCACCGGCACGGGGGTCCCCGGACCGCACGACCAGTTGCAGGGCCAGGGAATCGACGGGAAGACCACGATCTACATCGACCAGATCGCGGTCGGCGGCGCCATCGAGGCCGCCACCCACCAGTGCACGCTCAATCTCGATCGTCGACTCAAGCAACTCGGCATCCCCGCGACCGTCGACTACGCACCGGGGACGCACGCCTGGCCCTACTGGCAGGACCAGCTCGTGAAGTCGTGGCCGATGCTCGAAAGCGCGCTCACCGACTGACCGGCGCACAATCTGTCACGATGTGACCGTGACTGCGACCCCCGGCGCGCCCAGCCCCATCTCCAGCCTGCCCAATCTCCGCGATCTCGGCGGCTGGCGGACCGGGGACGGGCAGACGGTTCGATCCGGCGTCCTGTACCGGTCCACGGATTTCTCCGCGCTCGACACCGCCGACGTCTCCGCGTTCGAGTCGCTCGGTCTGAAGGCCGTCTACGACCTGAGGTCGGCGCACGAGAGCGAGGCCATTCCCGACCCCGTCCTGTCCGGTGCGTCGAACATCGCACTCGATGTCCTCGCCGATGCGCAGATGTCGATTCCCGCCAATATCGGTGCTGTCCTCGCCGACCCCGCCGTCGTCGCGCAGGCCGACGAGATGCTGTCCGGCGGCAAGGCGCGCGAGATGATCTGCGGGACCTATCGCGAGATGATCACCCTGCCCAGTGCGACGGCGTCGTACACGCAGTTGTTTCGTGGACTGATCGACGGCTCGACGCCGGCCCTCATGCACTGCACCACCGGCAAGGACCGAACAGGTTGGGCCGCAGCATCTCTGCTGACACTGCTCGGGGTGCCGAAGGACGACGTCTATCGCGACTACCTGCTCACCAATGAACGTCTGATCCCGTCGCTCACACCCATCTTCGACGGGTTCGCCGCCGCCGGGGGCGATCCCGAGCTCCTCGTCGGCGTGCTGGGCGTCGACTCCGGCTACCTCGACGCCGCGTTCGACGAGGTGGACAAGCGGTACGGCGGAATCGAGGGTTACTTCGGCGAGGCGCTGGGTCTGGGTGCCGCCGACCAGAAGGCCCTCCGGGACCGGTATCTGACGTAGGGCGCCGCCCGAGACGCTGTGGCAGCGAGGTGTCACCCACACGGGTGTCATCTGGTCGTCGTGCTTTCACCCGATGAGGGGATATCCGTGGTTGGCGGGTCGCATTAGCGTCGGAACCACCCCCAAAACGACTCGACTGCCGGAGAACTCAATGCGCACAACCACTTTCGCAAGAGCTGCCCTCATCCTGGCCACGACGGCGACCGCTGCGGTCGTCCCGGCCGCGATCGCCGATGCCGCGCCACTCGAGTCCGGGAGCCTCGACGGCGGAAGCATCGACGGGGGCAGTCTCGAGGAATACGGTCTGGGCGGCCTCGACTACTTCGGGAGTCTCGGGGGCAATCAGGCTCCGCCGTCGACCCAGCGGTGCAACTCCGAGACCAAGTCCGGCGGCTACGGAGTCACCGAGACCCGGCACATCCTCGGCCTGCGAGGCCCGACGAGCTTCACGCTGAACTACGACACCTACGACATCCCGGACGAGATCCGCGTGTTCTACGGTGGCCGGCAGATCTACAACACCGGCTACGTCGGAGACGACATCAACCAGGGAACCGGCAGTGTCCGGATCACGGTGCCACCCGGTGGCGACACCTCGGTCGTGGTGCGAGTGACCGGGCCGGACCGGAACACGGAGTGGGACTACACCGTGTACTGTCCCGGGGCCAGCTGATCGCCCGACGACCGTCGGTAGTGTCTTGGGGTGAGTGAATTCAGCTTGATCGAGAAGGCCGCGTTGGGCAGCGGCGCCGATTTCTGGACCACCAAATCGGTCGGTTCCGTTCCCGCGCTGACACTCACCGACGGTCCGCACGGGGTCCGGAAACAGACCGGCGCCACCGACCACCTCGGCCTCGCCGGCAGCGAACCCGCCACCTGCTTCCCGCCCGCGGTCGGACTCGGCCAGAGTTGGGACACCGGGCTGATCCGTCGTGTCGGCGAAGCGCTCGGCCGCGAGGCACGCGGTCTCGACGTCGACGTACTGCTCGGCCCGGGCGTGAACATCAAGCGAGATCCCCGGTGCGGCCGCAACTTCGAGTACTTCTCCGAGGATCCGTTCGTCACGGGCCGGCTCGGCGCGGCGTGGGTGAGCGGCGTACAGAGCATCGGGGTCTGCACGTCGCTCAAACACTTCGCGCTGAACAACGCCGAGGACGACCGGATGCGGTCGAGTTCGGACGTCGACCCGCGCCCGATGCGGGAGATCTACCTCCGCGCCTTCGCGCGTATCATCCGCACGGCGAACCCGTGGACCGTGATGTGCTCCTACAACCGCATCAACGGCACGTACGCGGCGGAGAACCGGTGGCTCCTCACCGACTTGTTGCGGGGCGAGTGGGGCTACGACGGCGTGGTGGTCTCCGACTGGGGTGCGGTCGCCGACCGCGTTCGGGCGGTCGCCGCCGGCCTGGATCTCGAGATGCCCGGCCCGGGGGACCGCACCGACGCGCAGGTCGTGGACGCGGTCCGGAACGGAACCCTCGACGAGGCGGCGCTGGACCGGTCGGCCCGGGCGGTCCGGGAACTCGCGGAGCGGGCCGCCACGGGCCGGACGAACCGGACCGTCGTCGACTTCGATCTCCACCATCGCCTCGCGCGCGAGGCCGCATCACGGTCCATCGTCCTGCTCAAGAACGACGGCGATCTCCTCCCGTTGAGCCCCGGACGCTCCGTCGCGGTCATCGGCTCGTTCGCGCACGACCCCCGCTATCAGGGCGGCGGCAGTTCGCACGTGAACCCGACGCGCCTCGACGTACCGGTGGACGAGATCCGGGCAGCCGGCGGCACGGTGACCTACGCCCCGGGTTTCAGCACCGACGGCTCGCGGGCGGATACGGCGGGCGCGATCGCCGCGGCGACGGACGCCGAGGCCGCCGTGCTGTTCCTGGGACTGGCGGCCGCGCAGGAGTCGGAGGGCTTCGACCGCGACGACATCGAACTGCCGGCGGACCAGGTCGAGTTGCTGACCGCGATCCTGGCGGTGCAACCGCGAACGGTGGTCGTGCTCGCTCACGGAGGCGTCCTGCGCCTCGGGTCGATCGCCGCGGCCCCGGCAATCCTCGACGGCGCGCTCCTCGGCCAGGCCGGGGGTGGTGCCGTCGCCGACGTGCTCTTCGGGGTCGTCAACCCGTCGGGTCGGCTCACCGAGACCGTGCCGGTCAGGTTGCAGGACACCCCGGCATACCTGAATTTCCCGAACGAGAACTCGCACATCCGCTACGGCGAGGGCATCTTCGTCGGCTACCGCTGGTACGACGCCCGCGACATCGAGGTCGCCTATCCTTTCGGACACGGATTGTCCTACACGACTTTCGAGTACTCGGATCTGTCCGTCGCATCGGATGATCCGGGCGTCACCGGTGTGGTCGTCGGATTGACGGTGACCAACACCGGTTCTCGGACCGGGCGTGACATCGTCCAGGTCTACACGTCGAAGTCGGACTCCCGAGTCGGACGACCGCCGCGCGAGCTGACGGGCTTCGCGACCACCCGAGACCTCGAACCCGGTGAGTCGCAGACTATCTCGATCACAATCGACCGGAGCGATCTCGCCTACTGGGACATCCGCGTCGACCGCTGGATCGTCGAACCGGGTGAGTACGGCGTCGAGGTCGGCGCGTCGAGCCGGGACATCCGGCTGACCACCACCGTCGAGATCGCGGGCGACGAGGTTCGCCTCGCGATCGACGAGAACTCGACCCTCGGCGAGGTCCTGGCGAATCCTGCTGCGGCGCAAGCGCTCGCGTCCCGGTTCGAGGACAACCCGCTGACGAGCTCCGACGACGCCCTGGGCGTCGACATGGCACGGATGATGGCGTCTATACCGCTCGGACGCCTCGCCGGGTTCGGGATGCGCGACGAGGACATCGCCGCGATCATCGCGGCGGCACGCACGGACTGATCGCGCTACCGGAACACGATGCAGGTGGTGGTCCCGTGGGCGACGAGCTTGCCGTCGGCGGAGAACACCTTGCCCTCGGCGGTCGCGGTGGTGCGGCCGGCGTGGATGACGGTACCCACGCCGGTCAGCTCCCCGGCGTCCACGGCGACCGAGCGGATGTAGTTCACCTTCAGCTCCAGCGTCGTGTAGCCGACCCCGGCGGGCAGGGTGGTGTGGACGGCGCACCCCATCACCGAGTCCAGCAGCGTGGCGCAGATGCCGCCGTGAACGGTGCCGAGAGGGTTGGCGAAGTCGGGCTGCGGAGTCACGGCGAAGGTGACCGCGCCCTCGTCGATCTGCTTGGGCACCATGCCCAGGAGGCGGCCGATGCTCGGGCGGTCGGAGCCGGCGCCGCCCGCCTGCCAAGCTCGCAGCAGTTCGAGTCCGGACATGGCGGTGGGGTCGGTGGGTGCGTCGGTCGTGGTAGTCATGACTATGCATGGTTGCATACTCCGCCGCGATTATGAAGGTCTGCATATCGGCGTGGCCTCGCGTACGGGATGACCTCGGCCGATGCTATGTATGCTGGCCACAATCGGTTGTATGAGGGTCGGCATAGGAGTTGTTGCTGCATGGCGTCACATCCCGCCGAGTCCGTGATCACCGGCGCGGACGACCGCGGCCCCCGCGAACGCATGGTCGTGCACGCGGCCGATCTGATCGGCCGCGACGGGGTCGCCGCCACCTCCATCGGCGACGTGATCTCGGCGAGTTCCGCACCACGGGGATCGATCTACCACCATTTCCCCGGCGGTAAGACCCAACTGATGACCGAAGCCGTCCGGTACGCCGGTGAGTTCATCGCCGAACGCATCGGGCGTCCGACCACGATGACCCCGGCTGACACGGTGCGCGAGATCGGCGGGGTGTGGCGGCGACTGCTGGTCAACACCGACTTCCAGTTCGGCTGTCCCGTGCTGGCCGGCGGCCTCGCCCGACGCAGCGAACCCGCGGTGGCGGACGCATCCGCCGAGATCCTGCAGCGCTGGGCCGACCTGGTCACCGCGCGGCTGGTGGTCGACGGCGTCGACAGCGACCGTGCCGACTCACTGGCCAACCTCATCATCGCGGCGGTCGAGGGAGCGGTTGGACTGTGCCAGACACGGCGCAGCGTCGAACCCCTCGATCGCGTCATCGCCGAACTGGCGAGCCTCTGCGACGCGGCCGTCGATCGGGTCTGATCCGGGGCGAGACGTTGGACACAGGTGTGCTCCGTTAGTAGGTTCACCATGTCGTCACCGCCGTGGTGGCGTCTGGCCTGTATCCGTTCATCGTCGGGACGGGCTCGAATCGGTGGGTGAGCTCGGGGAGGTTGCGCCATGACGCCGGTCTTCCGGCATGCGCTGGGTTCGGACTTCGACCGTCTGCATCCCAACGTCGCATGGCGCTACGGCATCGACTCGACTTCCGGTGTCGCGCAGGTCTGTAGCGGGATCTACGAGTCGGTCTACGTGTCGTCGGCGCTGCCGCCGCCCGCCCTGTGGCATTACGCCAAGCGCAATGCGCTGCCCTCGAAGACCAGTCGCATGGTTCCGTTCACCCAGGGTTACTACTGCTACTCCGACGAGCTGGGGCGCGAGTCGCTCGCGGTGCTGCGGAACTTCCAGTACACGACCGGCCCGCGCAAGCTGAATTCCCTGCTGGTGGCCGGGCGCACGGGTCTGGTCGACTATTTCGGCGACGGCCCCGAGTTCCTGTATCCGATCGAACCGTCGGTGACGCGATCCGGCGAACTGCTGCTCGAGAGCGGACCGATGCGCTGGCTCGGACGCGGACCCAAGGTCGGGATGAAGGGGCTGTTCACCGCTCAGATGAAGTACATCGAGGGGTGGGACGAGAAACGGGATCGATTCCGCTGCGACGCGACCGTCCGCAACCCGGTCATCGGCGAGATCATGCACTTCCGCGGCTGGTTCACCGCCGTCGACCAGGCGTGCTCGTTGCGTGACATCCCGGACGAGGCGTGGCCGGTCAACCTGGTCGACCGAGAGAGCTGAACGGTTCGATCCAGGGCGACTCCGTCGCGGCAATCCAGGGCGACTCCGTCGCGGCTCGACACAGCCTCGACAGTTCGTTGCATCGGCGGCCAGGGCGCGCGGTAGGTTCAACGCATGGCTGTCTCAGCGAACATCGAATTCGACGTCGCCGCCCCCGTCTCGGTGGTGATGGAAGTGCTCATGGACATCGAGTCCCTACCGGACTGGTCGGGACCGCACAAGGAAGCCGAGATCCTGTCCAGTTACGACGACGGCACGCCGCAGAAGGTGCGGATGGTCGTCACCGCCGCGGGTATCTCCGACGAGCAGACCTGCACCTATGACTGGACCGAGAACTCGTGCGAATGGCACCTCATCGAGTCGAATCAGTTGAGCGAGCAGCACGGCAAGTACACCGTCACCGAATCCGACAAGGGTGCCCATGTCCGCTTCGACCTGGCCGTCGAGCTGAAGATCAAGCTGCCCGGACTCATCGTGAAACGCGCCCAGAAGATGGCCGTGGACACCGCGCGCAAGGGACTCACCGCGGAAGTGGAGAAGCGCGCGGCGGCCTGAGGACGATCGTGACCGGGACGTGACGAGTCGATCGTCTCCTCCACGGCGCCGGCCCCTGTACGCTGAGGGCGTTCCTTACCGGGCGCCCGAGCTATGGAGGCCAAAGCAGTTGAGAATCAAGAAGTTTGCCGTTCGCGGCCTGGTCCTGGCCGCGGGGCTCGCCGGATGTGTTGGTTTCGCCGGGTTGTCGGGCGAAGGGGTCGCCGCGGCGGACACGCGTTGCTCGGTGTCGAACGGTCATCAGGTCGAGCGTGTCGAGGGGCGCAGCGGTTGCGGCGCCAAGGCCGGAGTCGGCAGTCGCGCGAGTGCCGATGAATACAGCGGTCGCGGCACCGCGGTCTCGGTCTCGGACAACGGCGGCAACGCCGCGGCCTACAACCTGCAGCCCGGTTCGACGGCGCTCGCCGGCGCCAACAGCCGGGGCAACGCCTACTCGGTCACGACCGGCCCGAGCGCACTGTCCGTCGCCCAGGCGCGTCGCGGTGGTACGACGGTGGCGATCGGCGGCTGGGGCGGCGAGGCCTACGCCGGTCCCGAAGGTGCCCGCTGCAGTGGCGGTTTCGCGACCGCGTTCGACACCAGCACGGGTAAGGCATGTCTGCACGCCGGTTCGATCGACCTGCGGAACTGAGCGGCTCCACCTCACGACACCTGAGAGACAGAACACGCCCGGCGCGACGGTAGTTCACCGGAGCGTCGGGCGTCGTTCGCCGCTTCGACCTATCGTTGTGGAGTGACCGACCTCCACGATCCCGAGACCCAGATCGGCCCCGACTTCAGCGTGCTCAACGGCCGCGAAGCACTTCAGCAACTCGTCGACCTCCACGACACCACGCACTTCACGGTCAACGACGACGATGACGACGACCCGGTCCTGCTGACCCTGCCCGAGCGGAATGTCGTCGACACCTGGCGCGAGGACTACCCGTACGAGGAGCGCATGAGCCGCCGCGAGTACGAGGTCACCAAGCGGCGGCTGCAGATCGAACTGCTGAAGCTGCAGAAGTGGTCCAAGCAGACCGGGCAGCGGCATCTGCTGGTCTTCGAGGGCCGAGACGCGGCGGGCAAGGGCGGCACCATCAAACGATTCAACGAGCACCTCAACCCGCGCGGCGCACGCACGATCGCCCTGGAGAAGCCCAGCGAACGCGAGGCCACCGAGTGGTACTTCCAGCGGTATGTGCAGCACCTGCCCGCCGGCGGGGAGATGGTGTTCTTCGATCGCTCCTGGTACAACCGCGCCGGCGTCGAACGGGTCATGGGGTTCTGCAGTCCGCAGCAGTACACGCAGTTCGTCGCCCAGGTCCCGGCGTTCGAGAAGATGCTCGTCGACGACGGGATCAACCTGGTCAAGTTCTGGTTCTCGGTCACCCCGCTCGAGCAGCGGACCCGGTTCGCGATCCGTCAGATCGACCCGGTGCGCCAGTGGAAGCTGTCGCCCATGGACCTGGCGTCGCTGGACAAGTGGGATGCCTACACCGAGGCGAAAGAGGCGATGTTCGCCACCACCGACACCGACCACGCACCCTGGACGGTGGTGAAGTCCAACGACAAGAAGCGGGCGCGCATCAACGCCATGCGTCACGTGCTGAGTCTCTTCGACTACGACGGCAAGAACGAGTCCTTCGTGGGCACACCCGACCCGCTGATCGTCGGCCGCGCCGCGGATGTGATCGGGGAGTAGTTCCCCGGCTCGGTAGCCTCGTGGCTGTGCGTAGCTTCCTGAGTGCCCTGTTGACACTAGTCGCGATCGCGGCGACCGTTCTCGCCGTACCGTCTTTCTGGCTGGATCAACGCATCGTCGACCAGGCGGGGTTCGTCGCCACGGTCGCGCCGATGGCCGAGAACCAGCAGGTCAAGGACTACCTCGCAGATGAGATCGCCGCGCAGGCGACCGCGCGGACAGACCTGCCGATCGCCGGCGTCCTGGTGCGGCCGCTGGCGGGCCGCTACACCGAGAGTGAACAGTTCCAGCAGGACTTCGCCGATGTCGTCGGCCAGCAGCACGCGTTCCTGTTCGAGGAGCCGGCGCCCGGTTCGGACACCTCGGTGATGCAACTCGACATCACGAACATGATCAACCGCTCCCTGAACCTGACCGGTGGCAACGCGATCCAGGGGCCGGTGGTCGTCGAGTTGACCAACGGCTCCTCGGGCCTCGAGGCGGGCCGGTACGCGGAGGTGGGTAGCCAGATCACGCTGCTCGCCTGGGGCTCGGCGGCGGTGGCCGTGATCGCAGCCGTGCTCGCGCTGCTGATCGCCCGACGACGCGGAACCGTCTTCGCGTGGCTCGGGCTCGGCGTGCTTGCAGCCGGCGTCTCGACCTGGGCCATGGGCCTGTTCTTCGCCGACCGCGCCAAGCAGGAGGTGGCCGGCGCAGAGCGCTCGGGCCGCCAGGTCGCCGAGCTCATCATCGACGGCGCCTACGACGACGTCACCCGGGTCGCACTGATCGTCGGCGGCGTGGGCGTCGCGATGTTCGCCGTCGGGATCCTGGGACGGCTGATCATCGGGCGGCGCTGAGGGAGGGTGCGTCAACCCTGCCCCCTGATCCGAAAGAACGACATGACCATTGGTCCCTGAGGTGCGAGAGCGCAGGCGATGCCTTCCCTCTGCTCCCTGCGGTGCGAGGAGCGCAGGCGATGCCTTCCCTCTGCTCCCTGAGGTGCGAGGAGCGATAGCGACGAGCCTCGAAGGGTTGGCGACGCATCTCGCCAGGACCCTTCGAGACGGCCTCCGCAGGCTCCGGCCTCCTCAGGGAGCAGAGTTCTTTCGTCTCCACGACGGGTCGCCAGGCCTCGGATACTGAGGATTGCCCGGAGTGTGCGTCACGCCCGTTCCCTGAGGAGTGCCCGGAGCTTGCGGAGGGCGTGTCACGCAGGGTCCGCCGAGCACCCCCGACTGATGGACCTCAACTCGACCGATGGACTTCGATCGAAGTGCATCCGTCGAGTTCGAGTTCATCGGTCGGAGCCGGATGCAGTGCGAGGTCGGGCCGGCTCGCTGAAGCAGTTCGTCTGAGCTCTACCACGGTGGTTGTTGGGTCGTAGACGCTGACGCTATGTGACTGGTGGGGTTTTTGTTCACCACAGTTCACCACCGTTCACCGCTGAGGCCTGAGTGACAGAGACTGCGGTGCAACAGGATTCGATGACTATGAGGCCTGTGGAGAAGTC
>NZ_JAMBDT010000149.1:0-9251 GCF_025143765.1 Gordonia sp. p3-SID1431 | reverse complement strand
GAGTCGTACGGCAGCAACGCCATTTCGCGTGCGTTGCGGATCGCGGTGGCTACCTGGCGCTGCTCCTGCGGGTTCAGCCCCGTGAGGCGTCGGCTGCGGATTCTGCCCTTGTCGGACAGGAACTGCCGCAGCAGCGCGACATCCTTGTAGTCCAAGGGATTACGACCGTCGACCCGCACGCCTTGTGCGATGAGCAGGTTCCGCTTGCGCTTCGCCGGCACTTCCTCGCGCTGACGTTGTCTTCTGTTGGCCATCACTGTTCCTCGTAGTCGTGAGTCCGAATCACCAGCTGGACTTCTGGATTCCGGGTAGTTCACCGCGATGCGCGAGTTCACGGAACCGCACGCGGGACAGGCCCGCCTTGCCGATATACCCGCGGGGCCGGCCGTCGACGGCATCCCGGTTGCGCAGCCGAGTCGGACTTGCGTTGCGCGGCAGCCGTTGTAGGCGTCGTAGCGCTTCTGAACGCTCCTCGGGCGTCGAACTGGCTGCGACGCTCGCGCGCTTCAGTTCGGCGCGGAGGTCGGCATACCGCGCGACGACCTCGCGGCGCTGTTCGTTACGGACGATCTTGGACTTCTTCGCCATCAGCGGTCCTCCTTGAAGTCGACATGGGCGCGGGCGATCGGGTCGTACTTACGGAGCACCATCCGGTCGGGATCATTGCGACGGTTCTTCCGGGTCACGTAGGTGTACCCGGTTCCGGCGGTGGAACGCAGTTTGACGATCGGCCGGATCTCGTTGCGTGCCATCAGACTTTCTCCCCACGCGCACGGATCTTGCGCAGCACCGACTCGATGCCGTGTTTGTCGATCGTCGAGATCCCCTTGGCGCTCACGCGCAGCGTCACGTACCGCCCCTCACTGGGCACGTAGTAGCGGCGACGTTGGATGTTCGGGTCCCATCGGCGCGACGTCCGCTTGTGCGAATGCGACACCTGCTTGCCGAATCCCGGTACCCGACCGGTGACCTGGCACCTCTTGGACATGCTGCCTCCTGTTCTTATCGACAATGATTGGCATTAACTGTCCGGTCACGGTACCGTCGTCGAAGCATAAATGGAAATCATTCTCAATAGATCGGAGTGGAGTCGTGCTCGACGATGGACTCGCGAACCGACCGGATGACGCCGGACCGACCGACCATCGAACCCCGGTCGTCCTGGTCACCGGGCTCGACGCGTCGTCGATCCACCGGGTGGGCGATGCGTTGGAGTGCGGCGGCGTCGGCAGCGTCCAGGTACACCACGACCTGACCCAGGTGGAGGATGGCCGCGTCGTCCGGACCCTCAGTTGGCGGGGACCCGACGGTCGTAGCCGACATGACGTCTGCATCGTCGAGTTGGCCCACGGATGCATCTCGTGCACGCTGCGCGAAGACCTGCTCCCCCTGCTCCGGCGACTTCATCGTCGACCGTCGGTGAAGCGGATCGTCCTCACGCTCGATCCCGTCCTGAAACCCGAACAGGTGGTCTGGTCGATCGAGAACGTCATCGTCGCCGACATGCCGGGGTTCGACGACGCCCCGGCGGCCGCCGACGTCCGCGTCGACCTCACCGTTGCCTGTGTGGCCGAGGAGGATTGGCTGACGTCGGCGACGGGCGACCTCTCCCTCGCCGAAGGCGGGCACGTCGCGCTCGACGACGACCGCACGCTCGCTCAGGTGGCGGTCGGACAGGTCGCCTTCGCCGATGCGCTGGTGGTCGCGGCGTGTGACCCGACCTTCCGGGACGCCTGGGCGTCGGCCCGACTCGTCGCCGTCCTCAAACGGCTCGCGCCGAATGTCCCGATGATGTTCGAGTTGCCCCAGCGCCCGATCACCCCGGTTCTCGCCGAGCAGTTGCTCGCCGCGGTGCCCGCACGTTCACGGCGGGGTCGCATCGACGGTCCGCACGATCCCCTGCTCGCCGGCGAACCCCCGTTGGACTCCGACTGCGGGGTGACGTGGGTGGAGTTCCACAGCGATCGACCTCTGCACCCGGGCCGTTTCCACGAGGCGATCGATGCGCTGCTCGACGGGGTCGTGTGTGCGCGTGGCCGACTGTGGATCGCCACCCAACCCGACGAGGCACTGTGGCTCGAGTCGGCCGGCGGCGGGTTGCGTGTCGCCCACGGCGGTCCCTGGCTTGCCTCGATGTCCGACGACGAATTCGCGCAGGTACCCGACGAGCGTCGCGCCCTCGGTGCACTGCGCTGGGACGAAACCTTTGGCGACCGGCACACGTCACTCGTCGCTCTCGTTCACTCCGGCGACCCCGCCGAGATCGAGGAGGCACTCCGTAGCGCGTGCCTCAACGAAGTCGAATTCGCTGCCGGACAACAGTTCTGGTCGACCTTCGACGATCCCTTCGGCGGGTTCCACGCCGACCCGTGCGACGACCTCGAGGTCTCCGAGTCGACCGTGGACGCGGCACCGGGCCTCGACTCCTCGGACCAGCGGGACAACTGACGTTCCACCCATCTCCTGAAAGGCACCATCATGAAGAAGGGCATTCACCCCGACTACCACCCCGTCGTCATCCGCGACGGTTCGACGGGCAAAGAGTTCATCACGCGCTCGACCGCGACGTCGGCGACGACGGTCACCTGGTCCGACGGCAACGAGTACCCGCTCATCACCGTCGACGTCACCAGCGATTCGCACCCGTTCTACACCGGGGTCAACACGATCCCCGACGTCGCCGGCCGGGTCGAGAAGTTCCGCCGTCGCTACGCGCACTTGGAGAAGAGGAACGACTGAGGGTCGTCGCCGGACGACGTCAGTTCTTGTCGTCCTTCGGTTTCCCGTTCCCCTTGGTCTCGCTGTTGCCACCGCCGCTGTTGCCCCTGCCGCTGTTGCCCCGCCCGTTTCCATCGCTTCCGCGCTCCTCGGCCTGGGTCGCGTCGATCTCCGTCGCGCCGGTCGGGACAGGGATCGGCGGGGGCGGCGCGTCGACTGTGCTCGGCGGAGTCGGGCGGGATTCGGTGGTCGAGGGCTCGGCGGCCGGCAAGGAGGTCGGGGTCGACGGAACAGGTGTGTCGTCGTCGGATCCGGTGACGACGACGGCGACGAGCAGGGCGGTCAGCAGAACTGCGGCGCCACCCAGCACCGCGATCGACGTTCGACGTCGGGACCGGTTCGGCCCTCCCGGAAGCGGCGCCGTTCCCGAGGCCAGCGCAGGTGGTGGGATCAGTGGCGGCAGCGGCGCCGTGAGGCGATTCGTCGCTGCGTCCGGGCCGGGGTGGTCGCCATGTCCGGCCAACGCCGCGCTCATCGCCGCGGCACTCGGAAACGGCACGGTGTCACCCGGACGCATCGCCCGGTCGATCGTCTCGCGCAGTGTCGGCGCGACATCCGGACGGATGTCGGCCAACAGGGGCGGCGGCGCGTGCAGGATGGCGTGTGCCACGGCGGCAGGGTTGTCGTAGTCGTAGGCTCGGCGACCCGTCAGCGCCTCATACGCGACGATCGCAGCTGCGTAGAGATCGTCGGCCGGTGTCGCCGCCCGGCCCACCACGCGACTGGGACTGAGATAGCAGATCGTGCCGACCACTTCTCCCGTCGCCGTGTGCGCCATCCCGGCGGTCTTGGCGATGCCGAGGTCGGCCACCTTCACCCGGTCGCCGGACATGAGCAGATTCGCGGGTTTGATGTCGCGGTGCAGCACGCCGGCGGAATGGGCGGCGTTCAGGGCGGCCAGGACGTCGTCGAGGATTGCCGTGACTCGGTGGGGCGGCAACGGCCCGCCGACCATGAGGTCGCCGACCGTTGTGCCACTCAGCCGTTCCATCACGATGTACGGCGTCCCGCCGTGTTCACCGAAGTCGTGGACGGCGACGATGTTGGGGTGGTTGAGTGCCGCGGCCGCCCGCGCCTCCGCAGCGAATCTGTCACGTGCGACCGTCGGGGTCTCCGGCTCTGAGCGCAGGAGTTTGATGGCGACCGATCGGTGGAGTCGCCGGTCCCACCCGTCGTAGACCACTGCCATGCCGCCTCGGCCGAGAACTTCCCGGATCTCGTAGCGTCCGTCGAGCAGGTCTCGGTCCACCTGTTCACGGTAGCGGGTGCCATGCCCAGCCATCGTCGACCCGAAGTCGGGGCCGGACGGCGTGATCTCAGCCCGGCAGCAACCCGTCGACCAGCGCGTCGACGATGTCGTCGACCGGCACATCCGGGAGCAGCGGACCGGTCAGCTGGTCCAGCAGGAGGCCGTCGACGGCGTAGTGGAAGAGGGCGATCTCCCGGGCCGTCCCCGGCAGGCCGGCTTGTTCGTTGAACGCCACGTCCCCGGTGAACCCGGTCCGACGCCATTCGCCGATGATCTCCGCGACCTCTGGGCGTCGAATTCCTTCCAACCGGAGTTCGATCAGTGCGATGGTGACAGTCCGGTTTGCCATCAGACGCTCGACGATGTTGCGGAGATACTCGGCGAAGAGCTCCCGCGTCGGTGTGCGTCCGGCCCGCTCAGCGATGAACTCGTCGCTCGGTGCCAGTCGCTCGTAGATGCGCTCCACCAATCCGGTGAGAAGTGCTGAGCGAGAACGGAAGTAGTTCGTCGTCGTACCGAGGGGCACGCCGGCGGCACGGTCCACCGCGCGGTGGGTGAGTCCCCGCGCGCCGGCGTCGGCAAGCACTTCGAGACCCGCGTCGGCCAGCGCCCGTCGGCGGTCATCGTTGCGAGCCATGAGAAAACGATAGCGCAACCACTACATGTGTTGTAGTTTCTCAACCACTACATCTGAAGTGATTGGGGAACAGCATGCGTGAACTCGTGTACTACGTGGCCGTGAGTCTCGACGGGTATATCGCCGGACCGGACGGCCAGTTCGACGCCTTTCTGATGGAGGGCGATCACATGGACGGCATCAACGAGCGGTTCGCCGACACCATCCCGACCGACTACGCCGCCGCACGCGGGATCGACCAGAGCACAGGGATGTTCGACACCGTCCTGATGGGAGCCGGTACCTATGCCGCCGGGTTGCCTGAGGTGACGAGTCCGTATCGTCACCTCGACCAGTACGTCTTCACCCATCGTCGACGCGACCCGGTGGACGGTGTGACGTTCACCGACCGCGACCCGGTCGAGGTGGTACGCGAACTCAAACAGATCGAGGGGAAAGACATCTGGCTCTGCGGCGGCGGCAACCTCGCGACGCAGCTGGCCGAGGAGATCGACCGGTTCGTTCTCAAACGTCAGCCGGTGATGTTCGGGAGTGGAATTCCGCTGATGGCGCCCGGCCGGTACGCGCCCAGGAGGTTTCGCCGCGTCACTGGTCACGACTTCGACACCGGGGTGTCGATCGTCGAATACGCCGCGACGTAGGGGCGGACCTACCTCAGCACCGAGAGCGCGTCGTCGAGTGAGACCAGGTCGGCCATCGTCACTATTCTCTTGGCGCCATGGAGTTCCGTCGCGGCGCGGATGGCGGCCAGCGCCGTCAGTCGGCCCGTGGCGTCGGACTGCCCCGTCCCGGAGGCCTCCCGACGCTCACCGGTGCGCCGATTCTCGGCGATGACGTGCCAGGCATCGGAACCAAGGGGAGGCGCCCACGTCAGCGTGCCGCGCAACGCCGGCACCCGCCCGATCAGGCCGAGCGCCGCGGTCATCGGGGCCGAGCTGAGAGTGAGATACGAGCGGATGTGACCCGGCCGGTTGTCGAGAAGGACATGGTCGGGGAAGTCCGCGCGCAGATATCGTCTGCCATGTCCGTCGGGTCCGGTGGCGCGCCGGGTCTCACCGAGGTTGCGGACTTTCCCGCCTTCGGGCGGGCGGTGGACATCGGTGCCGATCAGACCGACCGTCCAGGCGACCGCCGCCGGGCCATGTTTCTCCCCCGCCCCAGCATCACGAGCACGTCGAGGTCGTCGCCGGGCCGAGAATCGAGTGCGGCGGTCAGGATCGTGCTGAGCCCGGGCGCGAGGCCTGCCCCCAGGACGATGGGTCCGGCCGCGGTCGCACGCAACGCATCGAGGTAGGCGCCAGACGCCGAGATGTCCACGAGCGGCGTTGGTCCGATCGCGGTGCCGAGTTCCGCGCGTTCGACGCCGGACGCATTGACGACGACGTCATGTCCAGCGGCGAGGTCGCGTAGTGCCGCGAGATCCTCGCGTAGATCGAGCCGAACATCGGCGCTCGCTGCTCGGCTCGTCGTGGTCACGAGATGGCCATCCACCTCGAGCTCGCGTCTTACGACGGCGCCCACCGCACCGCGCCCGCCGAGCAGGAGGACCCGCAGGTCCTCACGGTTGTTCGATTCGCTCATAGACACCACTTCCAGTTCGCGATTGCCTGACAATCATGCTCGACGCCGAGCACGTCCTAGGACCCGACGAGACGGCCCAGTTCGATCCGACGACTCCTTACTGGTACGGAGCGGCTGACGACAACCCGGTCGAGATCCTGCATCTGTTTGGTCGTACCGCGACCGGCCGGGGTCGCGCTTTGTCGATGGAAGTAGAGCTAACGGCACGGTGTCGTCCTTTCGGAAGGGCGGTCTGTACGGCGCGCCATAGCGTTTAAAAGTTATGACTCCAGTAGGTACAGGCTCTCCCATGTCATACTTATGCATAATCTTCTTATGGACACGCGCGCTCTCATAGCCGACGGCGAGAACTTCACCACTGAGTTCAAGCGTTCGGATATCAACGACAAGGAGCTCACGAAGGCTGTCGCCTGTCTCGCCAACGGCGACGGAGGCGTTCTGTTGGTTGGCGTAGACGACAACGGCATCGTGGTTGGTGCACAACCGCGTCACGGCCGGACTACCGACCCGGCGCGGGTTGGTGCATACATCCAAGCCAATACCGAGCCTGCGCTCGCGGTGGGCGTTCGGTTGGAGAGCGTCGACGGTCAAGAGATCATCCGGATTGATGTTCCCCGCGCCGACCCTGGCCCCGTCGGCACGAAGTTGGGAGTCTTCACCAAGCGCGTGATCAAGTCTACGGGCGAGCCAGAATGCGCCCCTATGACCGCGCATGAGATTGTCAGCATGGGCATGATCACCCGCGGTCAGGATTTCGCAGCCTCTGCAGCGTGGGACGCAACCCTGACTGACCTCGATCCGTTTGAGTTCAATCGTTTTCGTCGGATGTGCCTTGCGTCGGGAGACGATCTTGCAGACCTCTCCGACCCAGATATACTCCGGGCTCTCGGGCTCGTACCTTTGTCCGCCCCGGTCAGCATCGGGGCAGTCCTTCTCTTCGGAACTGGGTCCGCGGTGCAACGATGGGTCCCAAACGCTGAAGTGTTGTTCCAAGACGTACGCAGCGGGCACCCACCCACAAACATCCAAATGGTGGAACCACTACTAAAGACGGCTGAGAAGCTGCGCGACCTCGTAGATGCACAGAACACAGTCACGGAAGTCATGGCTGGGCTCCTGCGTGTTGAAGTTCCACTCATCCCATCGATCACTCGTCGGGAAGCTGTCGCGAATGCGTTGGTACACCGCGACTACACCGCTGTTGGTCCCATACGGTTGCAGCTGACGGACGGCAGTTTCGTGGTCTCCAGTCCGGGCGGATTTCCACCGGGCGTCACCACGCAGAACATTCTTGACCAGTCCAGACCTCGAAGCCTGATTCTCGCTGGAGCGTTCAAACGCGCCGGCTTGGTCGAGAGGAAGGGCAAGGGTGTCAATGACATGTTCGAACAGCAGCTAAGGGCCGGACGAGACGTCCCTGACTACTCACACAGCACCAGCGACTCGGTTGTGGTCACCGTCCCCCTCGGAAACGCAGACCTGGATCTGGTTCGTTTCTTACTCACATGGGAGAACGAACACCAGCAACCACTGAGCCTCGACGAGTTGCGGATTGTCCACGAGGTGAAGACTTCGGGCTCGGCGACGAGTAGCGAAGTCGCTGAGGAGTTGCATCTCATTCCTGCGAGCACCAGGACTAGCCTTGGGCAGCTCGTCGAGAGGGGCATCCTCGAGTCTCGCGGTGTCGGTCGCAGTCGGAAATACCACCTGACCGCGCGCTTCTACGATCTTGCGCAAGATCGCAACGCCTACGTGCGTGTGAAAGGCGTCGATCCGCTCCAGCAGGAACGAATGATCCTAGACTATGTGGCCGCGTACGGTTCGATAACCCGTAGTCAGGCCGCCGAGCTCTGCCAGACCATCCCGCCTCAAGCCCGCTCGGTACTGAAGCGGCTGGTGGAAGACGGCCGACTGATTCTGGTAGGGCAACGTCGCGGTTCACGCTATGTGCTACCAGACTGAATGAGCGATAACTCCGCGGGCCAGCATTTGTGGAGCCTAGGAGATTCGAACTCCTGACATCTGCCTTGCAAAGGCAGCGCTCTACCAACTGAGCTAAGGCCCCGTGCCGTACCGATCGGTTCGGCGGGATGCGAGATCACGATGTCCGAAAACATCTGTCGCAGTGGGCCTAGGAGGACTTGAACCTCCGACCTCTTCGTTATCAGCGAAGCGCTCTAACCGCCTGAGCTATAGGCCCTTGAACCGAGGAGTGAGATTACCCGACCGATGCCCCAACAAACAAAACGGCTGGTCAGGAGCTCGCTCAGTCGAGATCGGCGAGTGTCACCTCGGCGCCGCCGACGAGGTCGGCACAGATGTTGTAGATGTAGCTGCCGATCGTCGCGAGCGCCGTCAGCAGGATCGCGTTGATGGCGCCCAGGAGCGCCGCGGCGCCGAAGACGGTGCCCGCCCCGATCACGTCGTTACTCGCGGCCGATTCCTCCGCCATGAGCGTTCCGAAGCTGTTGTTCACCTGATCCCACACGCCCATGCCGTCGAGGATGAGGTACAGCACGGCGACGGAAATCATCCAGATGAAGAACCCGACCACCGACAGCACGGCCGCGACCTTGAACGTCGCCCACGGGTCGATCCGACGCACCTGCACCGAGGCGCGCAGCGCGGTCCCGGCGGCGAGTACCTGGCGAGGCGCCGACCGCGGTGCGGAGGGCTTGGATCCCGGCGCCTGTGCCGCATCGGGTCGCTTCAGGTCCGCCGTGTGGTGGATCTGATCGAGGTCGGGCAGATCGTTCTCCGGAAGGTGTCCGCGGTCGATCGTGCTGGTGGGTGACTCGACGAAGCCGGGTTCCTCGGTCGCCGTCGCCGTACCCGATCGGCGCGGACTCTCCAGCTTGGTCACCGGGGCCTGCTGGCCGCTCATGCTGGCGGCAGCGGTGCCGCTGTTCGTCACGACGCCACGCGGCGGCGGGCCGCCCGGGTTGTTCAGCGGCGGGCCGGCTGGGCCCTCGCCGGTGCTCGGACGCTGGGCGGCGTCGCGGTTGA